>NZ_QPJN01000014.1:0-59747 GCF_003338615.1 Halanaerobium sp. DL-01 | reverse complement strand
AATACAAAAGGCAAGTTAGAGGATATACTGTTGGGCTAACAGGATTTTAAGCCTGTGGAGATGGTGGGTTACCACTTCTAAGAAGCAGGAATCCTCGTGGGCTTGCCCCGAGGAGGGTCAATTTTCCATAATTATACTTAATAGAAATTAAAAATTTAAAGCAATATTAAAGATCTCAAATATTAAAGAAAGTTAAAAATAATTAAAAAATTAGTGGAGGTAAAGAGTGTGAAATATATAAGTACCAGAGGAAACTATAGAAAAGTAAATTCAGCAGAAGCAGTAAGCCTGGGGATGGTGCCAGAAGGAGGACTTTTTGTTCCGGAAAAGATACCGGAAATGAAGCTGGAGCATATTCTGGCAAAAAAAGAGGCTGATTATCAGGAGCTCGCCCGGTGGATTTTTAATATATTTTTGACCGATTTTAGTGAAGATGAGATCAGAGGGGCAGTTGAGGCAGCATATAAAGAGGAAAGTTTTCCACCTGCTGCTAAAACTCCCCTTGTTAAATTAAACAAAAACACCTTTATTTTAGAACTCTGGCATGGTCCAACAGCAGCTTTTAAGGACATGGCTCTGCAGATTCTGCCCCACCTTCTTATTCGCTCAGTAAAAAAATTGGGTATAGAGAAAGAAATAGTCATTCTGGTGGCAACATCTGGAGATACAGGTAAAGCTGCACTGGAGGGTTTTAAAGATGTAGAGGGAGTTAAAATTATTGTTTTTTATCCAGAAGATGGGGTCAGCCGGGTCCAGGAGGACCAGATGAAAACAACCGGAGGTCAGAATACGGAAGTAGTTTCTTTAGCAGGTAATTTTGATGACTGTCAGACAGCAGTTAAAAATGTTTTTGCAGATCAAGAATTTAAAAAGAGGATGGAGGAAAATAATTATCAGTTCTCTTCAGCTAATTCAATTAACTGGGGCAGGCTTCTGCCGCAGATAGTTTATTATTTTAAAGCTTATTTTGATCTGTTAAGTAAAGAAGAGATTGAATCGGGAGAAAAAATAAATATTTCTGTACCAACAGGTAATTTCGGCAATATACTGGCAGCATATTATGCCTATCGAATGGGTCTGCCGGTAAATAAATTCATCTGTGCTTCAAATGATAATAAGGTGCTGACAGATTTTTTTGAAACAGGAGTTTACGACATCGAGCGTGAATTCAAAAAAACTATCAGTCCATCAATGGATATTTTAATTTCTTCAAATCTGGAGCGTTTTCTTTTCGAAATAACCGACCACAGCAGTGATAAGATTAACATGTGGTATCAGGATCTCAAAGAAAAAAATAAATTTGAGGTTGATGAACAAACTCTGACCAAAATTAAAAAAATGTTTGTCGGTCAGTATGCTGTTGAAGAAGAAGCTAAAAAAGAAATTCATAATGTATTTCAGAAGTTTAATTATCTAATTGACCCTCATACAGCAGTAGGTGTAAATTCTCTTGTTAAATACCGCAGTCTGAGCGGAGACCAGAGAGCAGCTGTTGTTGATTCTACTGCCAGTCCCTATAAGTTCAGCCGGGCTGTGCTGGAATCACTAAAAGGAGAAGAAGCTGCTGCTGATGAATACCGAGTAATCGAAGAGCTGGAAGAATTAACTTCAGCTGAAGTTCACCGCGGTCTAAAAGGTCTTGAAGGAATGGAGGCCAGACATAATCAGAGCTGTGAGAAAGAAGAAGTAAAAGAGAAAATAGCAGATATCTTAAATATTTAAATTTGCAGAAGAGAAATTTAATATTATCTGCTCTGAAGATGCAGTCTATATTATGGGATTTGATGAATTTTTAAAAAACACAATAATTCAGCAGTCGCTGAGAAGATAGCGGCCAGTACTATAACTGAATTAATATTGGAAAAAGATAAAAAAGTTCAATAAAACAAGGAAAATTCTGTTTTATAAATAAATATATATAAATAAGTTTTTTAATTTAATAATAAGGGGTGTTATTAGTGGTAAATAATACTGTTGGGAAACCAGAAAGAAAAGATGCTGGCAAGTCTGTTATCAAATTATTTACAAAGTCTGCTGTCCTATTAATTGTTTTATTAATTTTGTTTTTTACCACTTCATTTGCTGTGGATTATAATTTTTTTGGTATTCAGATTTACGATTTTAATTCAGCAGTAAATGCAATATATAATGTTAAGAGTAATGGTAGTGGTGGAGTTACTTACGACTTTGATAAAAACTTGGGCAATAATTCTATTTACTGTTTCAGCAGAGTTGATAATAATAAAATAACTTTCAATATTACTAATAAATCCAGCAGTACAGTTGAATTATTATATTTTACCGATTATTTTGAGCTGCTCACTTACAGCAATCAGGTGTATAAAATGGAACCATCTGAAATTATGGAATATCCAGACAAACTGCATCCAGGTAAAACTTTAAGCGTTAGTTTTTCCAATCCTGTCTCAAGTGTTTCAGAAGTTAAATATCTTGCTGCTAACATTGGGCAGGGTAAATTAATGATGTTTATGAAGAGAATAGAGTAATTTAGTTTTCAGTTTTTAACAAATATCATAGTTTGAGACGAGCCGGGTATTTTCCCGGCTCTTTTTAATATAATTCAAGGAAATGAGAAGTTAATCAAGAAATATAATTATTAGCTGATTAAAAAATTTATCAAAAAAATAATTAATTAGGGGTGTTGTGATGAAAGATTCAATGAAAAAATTATATAAAAAATCTATTGAGGTTTTAAATAACAGGGGAGTAACTACCGAAGATATAGCAGAACTGGTGATGAAACTGCAGGCAACATATAATCCAGATATCAACTTAGAAGTCTGCTGTAAAAATGTTGATGCAGTTTTAAAAAAGAGAGAGGTTGCCCATGCAGTTCTGACCGGAGTGGCACTTGATGAACTGGCAGAGAAAAGACAGCTGCCTGAGCCGATTCAGAGTATAATTGATACAGATGAAGGGCTTTATGGAATTGATGAAATTCTGCCTTTATCAATTGTAAATCTGTACGGGACAATAGGCCTGACAAGCTATGGGTTTTTGGATAAAGAAAAGATAGGTATAATTAAGGAACTGGATACTAAAAAGAAAGGTAAGGTCAATACTTTTTTAGATGATCTTGTTGCAGGAATAGCTTCTGCAGCCGCAAGCCGTTATGCCCATGGAGAGGGTAATGATTAGTATGGTTAAAAAAACAACAGCTATCCTGTTTATATTAATATTCCTTTTTTCTGCAGTATCTGCTGCTGAAGAACAGAATATGCAGAAACTGCTGCAGATAGAAAAAGAAGTACAGACTGCAGAAGAAAACCATGATATAGCTAAAATAAATAAACTTAAAGAAGAAGCAGCAGGCTATGTTAATAATATTAAAACTGCGGAAAAGTACAAAAAAATTTTCCCGGATTTACCCAACCATGACAGTGATCTCAATGGAGTGGTGGAAAAATTAGCAGAAACACTGAATAGAAAAGAACTATTTACTATAATGGAAATATTTCCGGATGTTCACAGTATAAGTGATGTTCACAGGAGTATACTGGATCAGAGCAAAAGTTTAAAAGAAATACATGAGTTGATTGATAAACTTCCACAAAATAATTATGTGTTTCATTCGATAAAATCCAGAGCAGTTAAATTTGTAGATGATATAGAAAGTGCAGAATATTTTAAAGAAATATTTCCAGAACTGGACAGCTATGATAAAGAAGTGCGGGAAATTTATAGAAAACTAAAAACCAGGCTAACAAGAGAAGAGTTAATAAAATTCAACCAGATATTTGATAGTCAGAAGTTCAATAGTATTGACAATTTGATACTGGAGAAAAGTCAGAACATAAGTGATGTACTGGATACTGTAGAAAGATATCCGGATCTTAAAACATATTATCCCAGTAAAATAGAAAAAATGGCATATAAATTTGTTGAAGATAGAAATACAGCTCAGCTATTTTTGGATAATTTTTCAGACAGTGACACAAGATATATTGAAGGAGCCGAAAAATATCTTGATGAAGATTATATGAGAGAAGATGAGGCAGATACCAGTGGAAAAACGGATCAGCAGGAAACATCACAAACACAGAATAAATCAGTGGAAGGTTCCGGATCTGCAGATACAAATGATAATACATATAAAACAGGTAAAAAGGATGAACAGAGAACAGATGCAGATAAAAGTTCAGCAAATAATATTTCAGCAGAAAATAAAACAGACGATTATAATAAACTACTTAAGGTTGAAGAAAAAATAAATGCTGGTAAAACAGAAGAAAGTTCTGCCATGAGAGACAGTATCAATTATGTGAACAGTATAAAGTCAGCTAAAAAATTTAAAGATATATTTTATTCTTCACTTAACAACCGCACTGCTTTTGATATAATAAACAACTTAAAAAGTAATTTAAGTCGAGAAGATGTTTATCAGCTGACATTGATTTTTTCTGAATTTCCGGCAGTTCGAGATGCAATATATTCCTATATCGATAAATCCAGAAATCTGGATGAAGTTATAGATGCATCAAAGCAGTTTACAGATCACAAATATCAATCAAAAAGCCAGAAAAAAGGCCTGGAATTTGTCAGTGATCTTTCCACTGCATATAAGTATAAAAAACATTTTTTTGAACATGTGGAAATAGGAAATACTGCTGCAAACAGCAAAATATATGATTTTGTAATAGCCCATCTAAATGATGCAGAAAATATAGATGAAGCTGTAGAAATATCAGGAAAGTTTGATGATATATACAGCCGAGCCAGTATGGAAAAAGCAGCCTCTGATCTGGTAGTTTCTAAGGAAAGTCTGCGCAAATTTGTCAGCTATTATCCGGCAGAAAATGTCTGGATGGAGAGTATATTGAAACAATTATCAGACTCAGAACTGCTGGAGACAGCCAGGAATTTTGAGAAAAAAGATATTGAAGATAAAGCACGCAGTATATATTTCAATCAGAGCGAAACCTATCAGGAGTTTAAAAATGTTATCAATTATTTTCCTGAATATAAAGCTGAAGCCGTAGATATAGTTTTAAACTCAATAGATAATGTTGATGAGGCTGTTGAAATAAAAAACTTTATTCCGGAATTAACAGATCATATTAAAAAAATAGCTTTTGATAAAGTAGATAATCTTTATTCTGCTGAAGTCTTTAAAAACAACTTTGATGCTGACGATAAAAAATCTGCAGTAGTTAAAAAATTAATAAGAAGACTTAATAAAAACGATCTGGCTGAATTAATTGATTTATACGGTATTTCTAAAAATGAGGATAAAATCTATTATTTAAATCAGAACTACCGAAGGACAAAACAGGAATATAATAAAATATCAGCAGAAAATCCGCAGTTTCAGCTGCAGGGAAAAATAGAAGATAGAACAAGAAATGAGCTGTATATATGGGGTAAGGCTATTCCATTAAATGCACCACCTAATGTATATGGAACTCTGCTGGATGACAGCAATATTTATGTTGTTGATTATGATAAAAATAATATAAATGCTAATTTTTATGCAGCCCAGGGAAAATATCTGCTGAAAAAAACTACCGGGAAAGGTAATTTGGGGCAGAATGTACCTGTCTGGATTTATGGTGATATGCCGGAAGAATTAAAAAATATAGAAAATGAACTGATGAAAATTAATGTTGAAATAAATAACCTGGAATTATAGTAAGAAAAATGGCCGCAGAAACAGATTACAGCCTTATATCCCCAGATTAAAGCCAGAGCTATAATAATCATCACTTCAAAAAACAGTGCAATCTGTATCGGTGCATTCCAGAATAGAACAGATAGTATTATCAATACTGCCATTGTAATAACCGGAATTACAGCCTGTTTAAAACTCAACTGTCAAACTTTTATTAAGGTAATTCTGTGTTATAATTAAAAGAGTCAAGATAGAGAGGAGGTAGTAATTTGGATGCTGCAACCATAACAATTATATTTATTGTTCTTTCAGCTATGCTGGCAGTTGTTTTAAGAAAGATAAAAAAAGATAAATGTCTTAAAGATTTTAGAGATGATATGATAACCATAGAATTATTAAACGGTCAGCAGTACAGAGGAGAATTGAAGCTTAAAAGTTCCGGTCTGCAGTTTAATTATCCGGAGTTAATTAAAGGTGAGAATAATTTGAAATTTTTAAGTTTTTTACTTTATAAAAATGAATACCCTGACATTCAAGCAGTAGTAAGATATCATAAAGATTTAACTGAAGAGGGAAAAATACAGAGAAAAGAAGATTTTCAGAGGACTTTTCAGCCTTCACGCTGGCGGAAGTTGAGGCGTTCTATTTTGAATTTCTTGAAAATTATTAAAGATGCTGTTATTGAAATAATTAACATGTTGACAAGTAATTTATCCAAAACAACACCGGTTGGAGCGGCTATCAGTACTAACAACAATCAGGTTAATAAAATGAAAAATGAAGTCTATAATTTGGTTGAAACTTCCTATGAGCCACTGCTTGAAGATTATATAGGAGAAAGGGTAATTTTAGAATTAAAAAGAGAAAATGAATGGGTTAAATATAATGGAGTTTTGAAGGATTATACGGCAGAATTTATTGAATTAATCGATGTTGATTATGCACCTGAATCAAAAGGAAAAATTGATGCTGATTTAATTGTTTTGAGAAAATATGGTATAGTTCGAAACTTGAGTAAATAAAATTGGATTATTCTGTATTGAATACAGACCGGGGATTGAAATACTTGATAAATATCTTTATCCCATTCTGGCTGGTATAGAAATAAGTAAAATAATTTTTTAAAAGATATATCTGTGACATAATGCTGTCCTACCCCCATGTTATAATAGATTACATAAATTGTGGAAAATTAAAGAAAATATGTCTTAAATATATAAGCTATTTGCAGGGAATACATGATATATCCTGAATATGATAAAATATGCTGTAAATATAAATTAATTAAAAAGGGGCTGTCAGAATGCTGGAAAGATTCAGTCTGAAAAATATTCTGGAAAATATGACGATGGGGGTAATTCTGGTTGACAGTGATAGAAATTTAATCTACATGAACCAGCTGGTCACAGAAATAACCGGATATGAAATTGAAGATGTTAATACACTGGAAAAAGGATTTCAAATTATATTTCCTGATCCAGATAAAAGGAAGGAAATTAAAAATATATTTAATGTAAAGTTGAAAGATCGGGGTTATTATAATGCTGTTTTTCCAATTAAAACCAAGTATGGGAAAATTAAATATTTGGAATTTAGAATAAATCTGCTGGAAGACGATTACCTTTTGATAAATTTGGTTAATGTAAGTGAAAGAATAGCTCAGGCCAAAGAGCTTAAAGAAACAAAAGAAAGGCTGGAAATGGCTGTTGAAGCAGCTGATATAGGTATCTGGGACTGGAATATTAAAACAGGTAAGTTTCAGTATAATGAACATGGTGCAGAAATGCTGGGTTTTGAAAAAAATGAGCTGGATGGTGAGTTTTCAACCTGGAAAAACCTTATTTATGAAGAAGATAAGGAATTAATTGAGCAAAAATTAGCAGAATATTTTAATGGTGAAACTGACACATTTATCAGTGAACACCGAATTAAAACAAAATCTGGAGATATTATCTGGATCAGAAATATTGGCAGGATAGTAGAAGTAGATCAGGACGGCAGCCCACTTCGTGCTATTGGTGTACATATAAATATAGATGAATATAAAAAGCGAGAAAAGGAAATTGAATTTCTGTCTTTTCATGATGAACTGACAGGATTATACAACCGACGCTATCTGGAAAACGAGATTGAACGGCTGAGTGAATCCAGGAAATATCCAGTCAGTATTATTGTAGGAGATCTTGACAAACTTAAGAAGGTAAATGATACTTTTGGTCATAAAGCCGGAGATGAATATATTGTAAATTCAGCCCGCATATTGGAGAGTGTAGTAAGGAATGAAGATATTGTAGCCAGAACAGGTGGAGACGAATTTGTTATTTTGCTGCCAGAGACAGATAGATCAACTGCTATAAAAGTCTGTGAAAGGATAAGAAGGAGATTTACAGATTATAATGCCCATGCACCAGAAAATTTTTCCAAAGAATTTTCCATTTCTCTCGGCAGCTGTACGGCAGAAAGCAGTGAAGAAGATTTAGGCATCTGCTATAATATAGCCGATCAGAGGATGTATGTCAATAAGGAAAAAAATGATAGAGGTTAAAATCTGCTAATAAACCCTGTGTAGAAATATGTACCGGGTACAAAAAGGGGTATTTTGTACCCGGTACATATATATAATCGTCTATTTACGATTTACGATAATTATGTTATAATACTTTTCAGGAGGGATAAATCATGCAAAAAAATGAAGCAGAGATTAAAAATAATGTTAAAAAAAATTATACTCGGATTGTTAAAGAGGATAGCGGCTGCTGTTGCAGTTCTTCCTGCTGTGGTGGTCAGCAGAAAGAAGAATCAGAGGTTAAAGATTTGGCGGAGAAAATGGATTACACAGATGAGGAGATTAATTCAATATTTGTAGAAGCAAATTATGGTCTGGGATGTGGAAATCCTGGAGCAATTGCAGATTTAAAAAAAGGTGAGACAGTGCTTGATTTAGGTTGTGGAGCTGGATTTGATGTTTTTTTGGCTGCCAGAAAAGTTGGTGGAGAAGGTAAAGTAATTGGTATTGATATGACAGAGGCTATGATTGAAAAAGCAGAATCAAATGCTGCTGAAAACAATATTGAAAATGTAGAATTTATTCTGGGTGAAATTGAAAATTTACCTATAGAAAACAGCAGTGTAGATGTTATTATTTCAAACTGTGTAATAAATCTGTCACCTAACAAGGAAAAAGTATTCTCTGAAGCAAAAAGAGTTTTAAAACCTGGAGGCAGACTTGCAATTTCTGATATATTGAAAGAAAAAGAATTTCCAGAAGAGATTAAATCAAATCTGGATAATTACAGCAGCTGTGTGACAGGTAGTATTGAAAAAGAAAAATTGATTTCTATTTTGGAAAAATTGGAATTTAAAAATATTGAAATTAAACGCAAAAATCACAGTGATGAAATTGTAGGAGACTGGGTTTCTGGTATAAATATTAATAATTATATCTATTCCGCCTATATTAGAGCCGAAAAATAAATTAAACAGTAAGAGTTAAAGTCTGATGAGCAATTTTGCAAACGGCCATTATAGGAAGAGGGATTTTATTATTATACAGTATTTTGTTCATAACCTTTTAAAAAATATAGTTTAGTGTATTCTTAATTACTGATTTTAAATGAGAAAGCCCTACTTTTGTTAAAAAAGAGGAGAAAATGTTAATGTAATCTAAAATCCTGGAGTGAGTATTATGAAAGATGATGTTAAGAGAGAAGATATAATAGAGGAAGTGGATAAAAATATAAATTTAGATAAACTGGCTGAACTGGGAAGAGGTTTAAGTCATCCTCATCGATTGAGGATAATTGGAATTTTGGCAGAACTGCCTTCGGATAATCAGTGTATGGTCAGCAGTATAGTTGATCAGCTTCCTATTGCTCAGTCTACTGTTTCTCAGCATCTTAAAATTTTAAAAGAAACCGGATGGATAGAAGGAAGAATTGACGGACCCAGAGTATGTTATTGTATCAATGAAGATGTATTTTCTGAATACAAATCAGAGCTGGAACTTCTTTTCAGAAGGGAATGATTGGACTTAATTAAAAAACAATAATTTAAAATGAGTTAAAAATATTTATCTTAAGGGTGAAATTATGGATGGAAATAAGAGATCTAATATCAAAAAAGGTTTAAAAGTTAAAGTTGTGCAGAAAAAAGATCAGAGAAGCGGCAGACTGACAGAAGGTGTGGTTAAAAGGATTCTTACCAATTCTTCAACACATCCACATGGAATTAAGGTTATGCTGGAAAATGGAAAAGTTGGTAGAGTCAAAGAAATAGAATAATATATTGTAATTTATTTCACTTGTACCGGGTACGAAAAAAGCTTTTTTCGTACCCGGTACACACATAACACATATAAAAAAAGCAAGGTTCTGACGAATCTTCTTCGATTTCCTGTCTGCAGTTTGCGTTTTTACTCTTCTTATTCTTTCTTTTTGTTTTTGATTTAGTCCTCCATTACTGTTCTTAATTTCCGCAAAGATAATCGATAAAGAAGCTATTCCTTATAAATTTCTTTTTGGTTACCTTGGACAGCAACTTCTTTGGAATGATGCTTAAATGCTAAATCTCCAACAAAATTACTTAAATAAGAATTTTAAAATACTACTTTTCAGACATTCAATCTTAGGACTTCCTCAGAACCTTGTATGTACATTATAGGTCTATAATATATTATTTGCAATGCCGAAAAAACGCCAAATTAAGTCAATAATCTTAATTATAAAAAATCAGCTCACCAATACGCTTAAAATCATTAAATTTCAGAAAATAAAAATTATTTTAACATTCGGGAAATAATATTTAAAAAACAGTATACTTTTTTTGTACTACAGCAGAAATTACCTTAAAATAAAAACAGAGCGTAAAATTAAAAATAGTTTAACAGCTATTACAAAATGGAGGAGAGACGATGCTTACACTTGAAATACCAAAATTTAAAGATCTGGAAGTTGACACAATAGTTTTTGATTTAAACGGTACTATTGCCTGTGATGGTCATCTTATTACAGGAGTTAGAGCCGAAATTAATAAGCTTGCAGAAGATTTTAAAATCTATGTACTGACTGCTGACACTTTTGGAACTGCCGAAAATCTGCTGGCAGACTTAAATGCGGAACTGGAAGTTATAGACTCCGACAGTGGAAGTGAATACAAATATAATTTTGTGAAAAAGCTTGGCAGCAGCCGGGTTATTGCTGTGGGAAATGGAAACAATGATGCAAAAATGCTGAAAGAAGCAGAGGTGGGTATAGCTGTTATCGGACCAGAAGGAGCTGCTTTTAGTGCTCTGCAGAATGCAGATCTGACTGCAAAAGATATAATTGATGTACTGGATATTATTTCAAAACCGCGCCGACTTAAAGCATCACTGCGCAAATAATACTTATAGTATATATGAGGTAATTTTCCTGATAATTTTTAAAAAACTCCCACCAGAACTTTATTTTAAGTTGCTGGAGAGGCGGTTATAAAAAGTCGGGAAAATTTAGTTACAATATATAATTTAATCTTATATAAGATATTTATTTTGAGATTTATTATACTCCCCTGCATTGGGCTGTTTAAATGTTTTAAAATTTATTTAATAAGCAGAAACAGAGGGGGTATTTTATTTTTTTTGCATGAAATTTAGAAAATAAGTCAATATATGTTATAATAATTTCGTGATGGATAGAATTGTACGGCAGAAACCCGTAAATATTTTGAAAATAAGAATAGTAATGATTATAATAATAAATGAGCAGAAGTATAGAGCAGATAGGAGCAGTTATATGAAATTATTTTCTAAACTTAATACCTCTGACAGCAAAGTTTTTTTGGGGATACTTGTCACAATCAGTATTTTTATATTACTTACCAATACCTTAATAATATTAAATCTTGTGGAGATCAGTGCAGAAGAGGTTAATTTGATCAATATTGCCGGCAGACAGCGGATGCTGTCACAAAAGATGGCAAAAGATGTACTATTATATGTGGATGGAAAAATTAAATTTTCTAAAATTGAAGAGACTATTTCTGAGTTTGAAAAAAATCTGGCTGATATTAAAATAGGAAATAAGCACAGGAATATACCTTTTTTGGAAAATGACAAAATATATGCCCAGCATATTATAATTTCCAGTGAATGGAGCAATTTTAAGAAAAATCTACTTGTACTTAAAGAAGAACCTGTTAATTATCCTGCCTTTGAATATATTGTTCATAATAATGAAATTTTACTTAAAAAAATAGACAGACTGGTAGATTATTATGAAGAAGATGCTGTACATTATGGAATCTTAAAATATCAATTAATGATACTTGTTTTTGGTACGATAATTATACTTGTTACCTGGTTTATGGTCAGGCGAATCATTTATAAATCTGGAATAGATCAGCTGACTAAAATTTTTAATCGTCGGCGAGGAGCACAGCATCTTAGAAGCCTTATTCAGATCAGCTTGGAGAAAAATAAGGATCTGTCACTTATAATTTTTGATATTGATGATTTTAAAAGGATAAATGATACATATGGCCACAATGTTGGAGATGAAGTTTTGAAGGAAATTGTGGAGGTTGTCAAATATTCGATTAGAGATAAAGATATACTGGTCCGCTGGGGAGGGGAAGAATTTCTGATTTTAACTCCTGATATAGATATAGAGACAGCTGTTTCTGTTGCTGAAAGAGTAAGAGAGGCAATCGATGCTCACCAATTTGCGGAAGCAGGACATATAACCTGCAGTTTTGGTGTATCACAGCTTAAAAAAGATGAAGAAGATGAAAACCTGGCTGAATTGATAAAAAGGGCTGATGATGCACTGTATTATGCAAAGAGAAATTCTAAAAATATGGTCAGCAGCAGGAAATAGGAAATATAATTAACCAAAGTAGATAAATATGCATCAGAGCTGTAAAGGTAAACCTTAAGACAAAGATTTAAAAAATGATTTGCAAATAAATAAAAAAAATTTGAAAGGATGGAGGTTTTACTGTTTTTTTGAGGAAGTTTTAAATGTGAGTATAATTGTTTAATTCAATACTTAAATGTGGGGTGTATTAAGATGAATCAAAAGCAGTTTGAATTGATGAGAGATGGTAAAGGTTTTATTGCAGCTTTAGATCAGAGTGGAGGTAGTTCGCCCAAAGCACTGGCAGATTACGGAATTCCAGAAGATCAGTATGATAGTGAAGAAAAGATGTTTGATCTAATTCACGAAATGCGGGCCAGAATTATAAGCAGTTCTTCTTTTAAATCTGATAAGATCCTGGGAGCTATACTGTTTAAGCAGACCATGGAGCGTGATGTAGAAGGGATAAAAACTGCTGATTATCTCTGGGACAAAAAGGGTATTATTCCATTTTTGAAGGTTGATCAGGGTAAAGAAAAGCTCGAAGATGATGTAATGCTGATGAAGCCGATGACAGAGCTTGATGATCTGCTTGAAAGAGCAAAAAAGTATAATATATTTGGAACTAAAATGCGCTCTGTTATCAAAAGAGCCAATCCGGTAGGAATTAAGAAAATAGCTGAACAGCAGTTTGAATACGGCAAAAAAATTATAGATGCTGGTTTTGTTCCGATTCTGGAGCCTGAGGTAGATATTCACAGTAAAGATAAAGAGAAATCGGAAGAAATATTGAAGAAAGAAATTTTAAAATATTTGGATCAGCTGTCTGATGACGAATTTATAATGCTCAAACTTTCAATACCGGATAAGAAAGATTTTTATCGTGATCTGATAGAACATCCAAATGTGCTCAGAGTTGTGGCACTGTCAGGGGGATACAGCCAGAAAGAGGCGGTAGAAAAACTGGCAGAAAACCACGGACTGATTGCAAGCTTTTCCAGAGCACTGCTGCAGAAGCTGCATGTTGATCAGACTGAAGAAGAATTTAATGCAGAATTAGAAGATGCGGTAGAGAAGATATATCAGGCTTCAATAACTTAAGAATATAAAGATTATATAGTACAGGGATTATATAGATTCAACTGTTTATAAAGTATACAGATTGAGCTGTAAAAAGAGTAATGAATTGTTAAAAGGCCCGGTTTATTATCGGGCCTTTAGCTTGTTATGCAGATTAATTTTTAACTTAAAATGGCATATATACAGTCTTCAACCAGATTTATATCGTTTTCAGCTGCATATTCTCTAATTTCGTCACTTCTGGCTCCAGGCTGAAGCCATACATATTTTATATTATTATCTTTGACATTTTCCATAATTTTAATACCTATTTTTGGATTGACCACCATATCTACCACATCTATATTTTCGTTTATCGAATCCAGATCTGGATAGCATTTTATACCATCTATTTCTTCATGATTGGGATTAACAGGATAGACATTGTAATTATGTTTTTGAAGTTCTTTAACTATCATATATCCAAAGCAATTTTTTTTATCTGTTGCCCCGACAACTGCCCAGTTTTTCATCTCCAGTGTTTCCTGTTTTAGACTCATTGTTTCACTCCTTTTGTTATTTTTATATTAATTATCTGCAAATTAATTATTTTTAATAATTTTCCTGTAAATAGTTTTCCTGCAAAAAGTATTAAATATTGATTTTTGACTCATATAATTCCTATCATGACAGTCTTCACAGATTTCTTAAATTGTTATGATATTAAAGATTGATTTTTTGCTGTGCAGTTATGGACGAATTTTTATAAAGTGTTCAATACTGCGGTCATATGTTTTTTCAGCATCTTCCGGGAAATAGCAGGCCGGCAGTTCTTCTCTTTGACGGTGATAATGAACACATTCACAGCAGAGTCCTTTGCGGGAACAGGGATAACTGCAGTTACATATATCCTGATTTCTGTCAAAATTTTTGCATTCAGCCATTATAACCCCTCCTGTTATTTATTTCTCATTATTATTTTATCTAAGTTTAATTAATTTGTCTAATTTAATTTTAAAAAAGAGTTTAACTTAAATTGTATAATCCTTTTTAAAATTACGACGAAATTTCTTTTTTGTAACTCTAAAAATGAGTTGGGAAAAACTCTTTTAATCTAAAAAATAGTCTCTATATATGATATGATAGCATATAAGTGGGAAAATAAAAACAAAAGGTTGTTAATGAGAGGATTATGATTTATTAGAAAAATTATTTAGAAAAAATATTAATCATAAAAAATTAATCAAAAGAGGAAAAGATGGTATTTAATAATTTGCTGGGGGTAATCTTGATGAAGAGGTTAAAACACAACTTTTATCAAAATGATGCTGTTGCAGCAGCCGAAAAGCTTGTAGGAAAACTAATTGTTAGAGAAATAAATGATAAAAAAATAATTGTGAGAATTGTAGAGACAGAGGCTTATGCTGGCCCGGATGATAAGGCATCACATGCATATAACAACAGGAAAACTGAAAGAACAGAAGTGATGTTTAAAAATGGTGGACATGTTTATGTTTTTTTAATTTACGGTATACATCACTGTTTAAATATAGTGACAGGTAAGAGGGGTATTCCTTCTGCAGTATTAATCAGGGCTGTGGAACCAGTGCTGGGTATTGATTTGATTCGAGAAAACAGAGGTGTAAAAAGTAATAAAGAAGAAGATCTGACAAATGGACCGGGAAAGCTGGCCCAGGCTTTAAAAATTGATTTAAGTTTTAACGGATATAATCTTATAACTGGCAGCAAACTGTATATACTTGATAATGAAAGCAATAATTTAAAAATTAAATCATCGGAAAGAATAAATATCGATTATGCAGAAGAATATAAAAATAAAAAATGGCGGTTCTACCTTGCTGACAGCAAATTTTTATCAAAGTAAAACATGGGCAGAACAACATAAAAGCAGAGGAGCAGAAACAACAGCTAAATAATTAAAATAGAGATACTGAGCTTTAATAGAATTATTAATTATATAAAAATATAAGAGAAATAATAGAGAAATAATGCAGAAAATACTTTTTTACTAAGAATAACTCTAACTGGAATAGACTTTCCCCATTTTTTATATACTGCTGCAAAAAGGGGAGATGCAGGAATATTGAAATTTTTAGTCAATGAATCTTAACGAAATGAAGGAAGAAATAGGGTTGAACTGCAGGATGGAGTGAGCTAATCATGAGTCAGGAGGACTCATTGATTAGTGTGCCCTATTTCACACCCGAATTGAGTTTTAGCTAAATCTAAAAATTTCGTTGATGACTAAAGCCCCCTTTTTGCAGCTTGAAAATAAATTTTGGGGAAACTCCTTTAACTGGATATTTGACAAATGAACTGTTATATTTAGAGAATACTTTTTAGTTCGACTTTTTTGAGAGTTTCTTCGACACCATTTTTGTAAATTTGATATATTTTTTTCATTTCTGGTTCTAAAAATATATTTTCTATATTAATATCATAACTGATATATCTTGAGCTGTTAAGCTTATAGAGATTAATCTTATCTATCGGGCCAGAAAGAAAATATCGATCATCCTTTGATTTTACAATATAACCAGTTTTCTGCAGCATTTCTAAGTTTTCTTCTATTATTTCCGGAGAAAAATTTATTTTCTGCATAAATTCCCTCAAGCTCACTCCTACACCTTCTCTGTTATTTTTATAAAAGTTTTTGCTGAGAGTAATAATAATTGCTGCTGGTATAAGGACCTGAAAATCTTCTTTTAAATTTCTATTTTGAGTTAAATAATTGAGATTGGAGCGGTACTGAAAAACATTAGATATTACGGCACCAGTGAGTATTATAAGCCAGACAAGATAAAGCCAGACAAGAAAAAATGGTATCACAGATAAAGATCCATAAATCTGGCGCTGATAACTGTATGCTGTAAAATATTTTGTATATATTTCGTAAAGATTTTTGCTTAGGATAAATAGAATACCACTTACTGTACCTGCAAAAACTGCTGAAGATGCCTCGACCTCTGTGTTTGGTATAATATAGTAGGCGAATATAAAAATGAGGAAGTTTGAACTAAACATTATAAAATTAAAAACCATACTGTTATCTGCTTCCGAATCATTTAACCAAAAGCCTAGATATTTTTCGGAAAAAATAAGGCTGATGCTGAGCAGAAGAGTGAGAATAAAAGTTCCTAGTGTAATAAATGTCCAGAAAGAAATAAATCTCTTAAAAATATCTCTATGCTCTTTGACCATCCAGATTTGATTAAAAGTTATCTCTACTCTGGCCAGCATAAATACAATTAAAAGTATAAGCGAAAAAAAACTTACTGCACCAAGCTGTTCTACATCAGCACTATATATATATTTTTCTAAATAATCAATAACTGACTCACCGGTTCCTGCAGCAAGATTCTCCAGAATAATATTCTGTATTTGTGATGATATTTTATCTATTCTTCCGAAAAAATCAAATAAAGTAAATATGTAAAAAAGAAAAATAAAAAATGGCACGATCGAAAGCAGGGTAATATAGACCATTCCCATTGCTTTTATTAGAATATCATTTTCTTTTAATTTTTGATATACTCTGATTATAAACAATTTCCAGTTTATAGTTAAAATTTCCGAAAAGAAATCCACAATATTTGTAAACATATTAAACCTCCATTAATTTTGTAGAACAGATTATTGTTGATTTACCTATATTTTACACCAAAAATGACTAATATTAAAGGAAGTACAAGTAATAACAGAGGAAATTTAAAAGCGAATATAATTAACTTTAAAACTTCTTTCATGTAAATTTTTGCACCTTTTTTAAAATTGTGCTATAGTAAAATTAATATTTTTAAAATAATAATATTTTTTTATAATTAATTTTTTGTTTTCATATCCAATTTTATTAGTTTATAGAAGTTATACACTAGAAAAACCCTGACAGGCTTGCCCGGATTTATGCCTTTTGAGAGAACGTAAGACCTGACTTAATCTACCATTTGGTATGCTTTGAGTAGGCATTTCTCTATGAGTAAGGAATCCACGTGGGCTTGCCCCATGGAGCATCAAAAGTGAATTATTAATTAAATATATTTTTAAACTTTATAGTTAAGAAACTTTGTAATTAAGAATGCTTTTTTCAGTAATTAATTAAAAACAGGAGGGAGTATTGAGAATGCTGCATAAATTTAGAAAGGTACTTGTTGCAAATAGGGGAGAAATAGCCATCAGAGTTATTAGAGCCTGTAAGGAACTCGGCATCAGGACTGTTGCTGTGTATTCTGAAGAAGATAAAAAAGCACTTTTTAGGACAAAGGCAGACGAATCCTATCTTATTGGAAGAAACAGAGGTCCCATTGATGCCTACCTTAATATCAAAGAAATTATTGATCTGGCTGTAAAAAAAGATGTTGATGCAGTTCATCCAGGCTATGGTTTTCTGGCAGAAAACCCAGAATTTGTAAGAAAATGTCATGAAGCCGGCATAACTTTTATCGGTCCGGATGCTGAAACTATGAAAAAATTGGGAGATAAGATCAAATCAAAGCTGCTGGCAAAAGAGCTTGGTATACCGGTTATTTCCGGCCTAGAAAAATCGATTAAATCTGAAGAGGAAGTAAAAGAATTTGCAGAAAAGGTGAAATATCCAATTATGCTTAAAGCTGCCGCAGGTGGTGGTGGAAGAGGAATGCGAATTGTGAATTCTGATTCCGAATTAATTGATTCTTTTAAATCTGCCAGTCAGGAGGCAAAAAAGGCTTTTGGATCTGAAGAAATTTTTGTAGAAAAATATCTGGAAAATCCCAAACATATAGAAGTACAAATTTTGGCAGATAATTATGGGAATATTGTTCACCTGTATGAACGGGACTGCTCAATTCAGAGGCGGCATCAGAAAATTATTGAATATACTCCGGCCTTTTCTATCAGTCAGGAAAAAAGAGAAGAAATATATAAAGATGCAGTAAAACTGTGTCAGGCCGCTGGATATAAAAATGCAGGTACAGTTGAATTTTTAGTTGATAAAGATAACAACCACTATTTTATAGAAGTAAATCCTAGAATCCAGGTAGAACATACAGTAAGTGAAATGGTTACAGGTATAGATATAGTTCAGTCACAGATTTTAATTGCTCAGGGATATAAGCTCAGCTCTAAGGAGGTTAATATAAAATCACAGGCAGATATAGAAAGGAGGGGTTATTCTATTCAGTGTCGGGTGACGACTGAAGATCCTACCAATAATTTTATTCCTGACTCAGGCCGGCTGGAACACTATAGAACAGGTTCAGGTTTTGGAATCCGCCTTGATGGAGGAAATGGTTATACTGGGGCGGTAATTAACCCCTATTATGACAGCCTGCTTGTTAAAACTATTTCCTGGTCCAGAACATTTGAAGATGCTGTAAGAAAAGCGATAAGATCTGTAGAGGAAATGAAGGTTAAGGGAGTAAAAACAAATGTATCTTTTTTGATAAATGTACTCAATCATCAGGACTTTATAAATGGAAAATGTGATACAGGGTTTATAGAAAATAATCCTGAACTACTTGATATTAATCCAAGTTCAAACAGAGAATATAAGATACTGAAATATCTGGGAGGAAAGATAGTAAATGAAACAAAGGGACACAAACCTAATTTTGATGTACCACATATACCATCTGTAGAAAAGCCAAATAAATTAGAGGGAAGCAGGCAGATACTGCTTGAGTCTGGCCCGGATGGGCTGGTAAAGTGGATTAAAGGTAGTGGCAGACTTCTCCTTACAGATACAACATATAGGGATGCGCATCAGTCTCTAATTGCAACTAGAATGAGAACCATTGATATGGAAAAAATAGCAGAAGCAACCTCAGTACTGGCATCAGATTTATTTTCACTTGAGATGTGGGGTGGAGCAACTTTTGATGTAGCATACAGATTTTTAAAAGAATCCCCCTGGGAAAGGATTGCCAGGCTTAGGGATAAAATACCAAATATACTTTTTCAGATGCTGCTGAGGGGTTCCAATGGGGTTGGCTATAAAAACTATCCAGATAATGTAATAAGAGAACTTGTTAGAGAATCAGCTGCTGCCGGGATCGATGTTTTCCGGATATTTGATTCCTTAAATTGGCTGCCTGGTATGGAAATTGCGGTAGATGAGGTAATTAAAAATGGAAAAATAGCAGAAGTATCTCTCTGCTATACAGGAGATATTCTGGACAAAAACAGAAAAAAATTTAATCTGGACTATTATCTGGATCTGGCCCAAAAAATTGAAGATATGGGTGCACATATACTTGCTGTTAAAGATATGTCAGGACTGCTAAAACCCTATGCTGCATATGAACTAATAAAAGCGCTTAAATCTGAAATATCAATTCCGATACATCTGCACACACATGATACATCCGGTAATGGAACTGCAGCAATACTGATGGCAGCAGAGGCAGGAGTTGATATTGTAGACACTGCATTTAATACTATGGCAGGTCTAACAAGTCAGCCTCCTTTAAACTCAATAGTTGCAGCACTGGAAAATACCGAGAGGGATCCTGAACTTAATAATGATGATATACAGAAGATATCAGATTACTGGGGCAGTGTGAGGCCTGTCTATGAACAGTTTGAATCAGATTTAAAATCAGGAACAGCAGAGATTTACAAATATGAAATACCTGGAGGACAGTATTCAAATTTAAAACCACAGGTAGAAAGCGTCGGTCTGGGTCACAAGTTTAAAGAAGTTAAAGAAATGTTCAGAAAAGTTAACTTTATGCTGGGAGATATACCCAAGGTAACACCTTCTTCCAAAGTGGTGGGAGATCTTGCCATATTTATGGTAAAAAATGATCTTACACCGGAAAATATCTATCAAAAAGCTGCAGATATGGCCTTTCCTGATTCAGTATATGCATACTTTAAAGGCATGCTGGGCCAGCCTCCCGGAGGTTTCCCCGAAAAACTGCAGAAGCTTGTTTTGAAAGGTGAAGAACCTATAACAGTCAGGCCGGGAACGCTGCTGGGTGAATTTGATTTTAAAAAAGCAGAAAAAGAGCTGAAGACTGATTATAACAGAGATTTTGACAGAAAAGATTTGATTAGCTGTGCACTTTACCCAAAGGTTTATCGTGATTATCTAGATTATCTTGATGATTATGGTGATTTGAGCCATATGGGTAGTGATGTATATTTTCATGCACTTGCTGAAGGGGAAAGCAGTGAAATAAAGATTGAAGAAGGTAAAACACTTATTGTTAAACTGCTGGAGATCGGCAAAGTTGATGATGAGGGATACCGCAGGCTGGATTTTGAGGTAAATGGATTTAGAAGAGAAATAAAAGTGCTGGATAGAGCAATTTCATCCCAGAATAAAACAGAAAAAAGAAAAATGGCAGATCCTGATGACAGAATGCAGATTGGCGCAAGCCTTCCCGGTAGTGTTGTAGAAATACTGGTAGAAGAAGGCCAGAAGGTTAAAAAAAATCAGAGCCTTGCCGTGATGGAAGCAATGAAAATGGAGACAAATATAAAAGCTCCGGTGGATGCAAGAGTTAAGCGTATTCATACTGAAGCAGGAGAAGAACTTGAATCAGGTGAACTTATTATAGAACTTGAAAGTTCTGCTGAATAATAAGGAGGATTTCTCGCCATTCTGTCAAGATTTATATACTAAAAATTTCAATATTCCTGCATCTCCTATTTTGTAGCATAATCAAAAATGGAACAACTATTTTATAATAATTTGGAGAAAAAATACACTAATGATATAATAAATACTATCAGATAAAAGAAGTATTATTATAGAAGGGGCTGTTGTAATGAACGATCAGAATATAGTTAGGCTGGAATATGAAGGGAAAGAAATTATATTAATACCTACAGCACATATTTCTAAAAAAAGCGCCGAACAGGTAAAAGAAGTAATAGATGCTGAACAACCTGATAGTGTTTGTGTCGAACTTGACAAACAGCGCTATAACTCCATTAAGGATGAAAACCGCTGGAATGAGATGGATATATTTCAGGTGATTAAGGAGAAAAAATCCCTCCTGCTTTTGGTTAATTTAATAATCAGTTCTTTTCAGAGCCGTATGGCAGAAAAGATGGGGATCAATGCCGGTCAGGAGATGATGCAGGGTATAAAGTCAGCTGAAGAGATTGGAGCTGAACTGGTACTGGCCGATAGAAATATACAGATTACATTTAAGAGAGTATGGCGGGGACTGGGTTTTATAGAAAAGCTCAAGCTGATAATGCAGATAGTTTCTATGATCTTTTTTGATGAAGAAATAACAGAAAAAGAGATGGAGGAGATGAAATCCAGTGATTCGCTAAATATACTGCTTGAGGAGATGGCGTCCTCCTTTCCGGGAATAAAGCATTATCTGCTTGATGAGAGAGATCAGTATCTGGCAAATAAAATAAAAAATGCTCCCGGTGATAAAATTGTGGCTGTTTTAGGGGCTGCACATGTTCCGGGTATACAAAAAGAAATTTATAAAGAACAGGATCTTGATAGGCTGAACAAACTGCCTCCAAAAAAAAATTGGGGAAAAATATTTTCCTGGGGTATACCTCTGCTTATTGGATTTATTATAATCTCTACATTTATTAATAATTTCAGGACCGGGATTGAAGTAACCAAAGCCTGGTTTATCTGGAATGGATCCCTATCCGCTCTTGGTGTGCTGCTGGGGAGAGGTCATATTTTGACTGTATTAACTGCTTTTTTAGTTGCCCCCTTAAGCTCTCTTAATCCAACACTGGCTGCCGGCTGGTTTGCAGGAATTGTTGAGGCATATGTTAGGAAACCTAAGGTGCGTGATTTTCAGGAATTGTCTAAAGGAATAAGTGTTAAAGAAATTTGGGCCAATAAAGTTACAAAAGTTCTGCTTATTGTTGTACTTGCCAACCTGGGCAGTGTAATTGGAACATATATCGGAGGAGCAAGTGTAATAAAAACTTTTTTGGAAAGCTTGAATTTATAAAGGATGATTTAAATGTCAACCAGCAGAGATCTGCAGGCTAAGTTAACAAAAGAAAAAATTTATAAAAATGCTATCAAATTGATTAGAAACAAAGGTTTTGAAAATATATCTGTAAGTGAAATTTGTGATAAATCCGATGTTTCTGTAGGGACTTTTTATTATTATTATAAGACAAAACAGGATATTTTATTCGAAATTTACAAAAAAGCCGATAATTATTTTGAAAATACAGTTTGCGAAAATCTTAAATCAGATAATTATCTTGAAAAGGTGAAGGAATACCTTTTTTATTATATTAAATTTGTCGAAGATGACGGTATTGATATGATAAAACATCTCTATATACCTGACAATAAGCTTTTTGTTAAAGAGGGTAGGGCTATGCAGACAATTTTGGAAGAAATTATAGCAGAAGGACAGCAGAAAAAACAAATATCTGACAGAATGAGTCCTAAAGAAGCTGTCAGATTTTCCTTTGTAGTAATGAGAGGTGTAGTTTTTGACTGGGCACTTAATGACGGCAGCTATAATATTGTGGAATATGCAGAGCCGTTTATAGACAGTGTCTATGATTATCTTTCTGTATAGTTTCTCTGTAAAGTCTTTCCTGAAAGAATTTCTATATATTCTTGCTTGATTTTTGGGAAATTTATCTGAATATTAATTTTTATAGAAAGTAGGATTGGATATATTTTAAACCAAAAAGCAGATGTATTATAAAATTTCATTAGATATATATGGGAAGAGAAGATAAGATTAATAAATATATTTAAACGGCTAAAATACAGTTAAATAATTTTTTGATCTCTAATTAAGAAGCTCTTCGTTTGAACAGAATAACTGCAGAATCTGCTTTATTTAAATGAAGAGTTTTTTGACAGTAGCAGCACATTGTGATATACTGAATATGTTCAATGAATTAATTCAATAACATTAATTTGGAGGTGATCTGCAGAGGTAAAGCAGTGTTGATTTCCGATTTGATTGATAAATAAGGAAGTTTTCGAGTGTTTTTTTATTAGCAAATAAGGCAGTATATTTTTTGTTTATCTTAGTTATATTTTTCACATCTTATAATTTTGTTTAACAAAAGGATTAAAAACTTGATTTATAGGGCAAAAAGGTTAAAAAGATTAAAAATCAGAATTATTAAACTAATTAAAATATCAATCTTATTTAACAGAATAATTAAAAAACGATTTTATTAAGCAGATAAACTAAAGACTAAAATGATTAAAAGCGGTTAAGTTGATCTGATATTTTTAACAGGAAGGAAAAGTAAAATAATGAAAAAATTATCTATTATTTTAATTTCATTAATGCTTGTTTTATCTCTGGCAGGTACTTCTGTTTTTGCAGCAGAGCTAAGCATGGAACCGGGCACTTACAGCGGCAGTGGTGAAGGTATGAATGGTACAATAGAGGTTAGTGTTACTGTTAGTGAAAATGAAATTACTGATATTGAAGTAGTTTTAGAGAATGAAACTGATGGTCTGACAGATGCTGTGTTTGAAAAAATTCCACAGAACATTGTAGCATATCAATCATTAGCTGTAGATGGGGTTTCTGGTGCAACATTTGCCAGTGAAGGTCTGATGGCTGCAGTTGTAAATGCACTGGAAAAAGCAGGTGCAGATATTGATTTTCTAAAAAATAAGGAAATAGAAAAAGAAGCTGCTAAAAAAACAGAAGATAGATCTACTGAGGTGGTTGTTATCGGTGGTGGAAATGCAGGTCTAGCTGCTGCAGTATCCGCGAGTAACAATGGTGCAGAGGTAATTCTGCTAGAAAAAATGCCGATGCTTGGTGGTAATTCAATTAGATCCGGAGGAGCATATAATGCTGTAGATCCAAAAAGACAGAAAAAGCAGGGTATAGAAGATTCTGTGCCGAGACATTTTTACCATACATATACTGGTGGAGATAAAAAAGGTAAGATTAAATTGATTTATACATTAGTTAACAATTCATATAATGGATTAAGGTGGCTGGAAAGTATGGGCATGAAATTTAAAGATGAGGTATTTACTGTGCTTGGTGCACTCTGGCCCAGAAGTCATGCTCCCATTGCACCAGTTGGAACGGGTTATATAAATACTTTGAAAGCTCAGGCAGAGAAAAACGGAGTGGAAATTTTACTTAATACAAAAGCAGAAAAACTTATTAAAGAAGAAGGAAGAGTAGTTGGAGTTAAAGCCAGTACTGAAGACGGTAGTTTTGAACTCAAAGCAAGTAAAGGTGTTGTTCTGGCAGCAGGTGGATTTGCCGCAAATGTAGAAATGAGAAAAAAATATAATCCGGGACTTGACGAAAATACTATGACAACAAATCATCCAGGAGCTACAGGTGATGGAATCATTATGGCCGAAGAAATCGGTGCTGATTTAGTGGGGATGGA
Organism: Halanaerobium sp. DL-01; assembly: GCF_003338615.1. Lineage (NCBI taxonomy): Bacteria > Bacillati > Bacillota > Clostridia > Halanaerobiales > Halanaerobiaceae > Halanaerobium > Halanaerobium sp. DL-01. Next base: position 34,886 of record NZ_QPJN01000014.1, on the reverse strand, counting down.
ATATATCCAGAGTTTGCCGTTAGGTGATCCAGAAACAGGTTCACTTACAGGATGGGCAGGTATGAGTGTTGAAAACTACATTTTTGTTAACAAAGAAGGTAAAAGATTTGTAAGTGAAGCTGAAAGAAGAGATGTAATGACAAATGCACTTATCAATCAAACTGACAGTTTTATGTATGTAGTGTGTGATGCTCACTCCATGCCGGCTGGTTCAAAGAATTCATTTAATGAATCAATTGAAGAACTTGTAGAAAAGGGTAAAACTCTTAAAGCCATGACAATTGAAGGTCTGGCAGAAAAGATGAATGTAGATCCTGATATTTTTGTTGAAACAATCAAGAAGTATAACAAAGCTGTGGAAACTGGAAAAGATGAGTTTGGCAAAACACTGTTTGATAAAAAATTAAACAAAGCACCATTTTATGCAAGCCCAAGAGTACCAACAGCACACCACACAATGGGTGGAGTAAAAATTAATTCTGATACACAGGTAATAGATACAGAAGGAAATATTATTCCTGGTTTATTTGCAGCTGGTGAGGTAACAGGTGGAATACATGGAACAAATAGACTGGGTGGTAATGCACTACCGGATACAATAGTTTTTGGTAGAATTGCTGGAGAAGTGGTTTCTAAGTAAAAAATGATAGCCAAAATTAGAATGTATAACGGCAGAATGAAGTGGAGATAGTAAATGAGCTTTTTAAATATCAAAGCAGAGATATTATTTACTAAAATATTAAAATCTGCTGGGAAAATCTTATACAGATCTCCAGCTGTACGAATATCAAAATAAAATATAGTTACCGAAAGCTGATCATCAATTTAATGGTGGTCAGCTTTTTTGCATAAAAAATTTAGATATATTAAAAAGAAATAATTTAAAAATTTCTAAAAGTAAGTTATTTAGTACTTTTCTATCTGGACTTTCCCCATTTTTTATATACTGCTGCAAAAAGGGGAGATGCAGGAATATTGAAATTTTTAGTCAATGAATCTTAACGAAATGAAGGAAGAAATAGGGTTGAACTGCAGGATGGAGTGAGCTAATCATGAGTCAGTAGGACTCATTGATTAGTGTGCCCTATTTCACACCCGAATTGAGTTTTAGATAAATCTAAAAATTTCGTTGATGACTAAAGCCCCCTTTTTGCAGCTTGAAAATAAATTTTGGGGAAACTCCTATTTTCTATAAATTGACAGGCATTTTATTCTGTGTTATACTTGCTCTGTTTGACAGATGAATTCGTTAATATATAGTTTCAGGAGGTGAAAAAAACAGAAATAATAACTAATTACATACTTGTTCAAAATTAAATAAAAGACCAATTTTTTGTTAAATGTAGTGATATTTTTCACAAAAATATCACAGTAAATAACTAAAATAATTTAAAAGATTTAAAATCAAGGAGGACTATTAAAATGAAGAAAATCGCAGTAATTATAATGTCTCTTATGTTAATCATTGGTGGTATGACTTCAGCAGTGATAGCAGAAGATCTTACTATGGAAGCTGGAATATATAATGGAAAAGCACAGGGAATGAATGGGGAAATTGAAGTAAAAGTTAAAGTAAGTGAAAGCGAAATTGAAAGTATTGAAATTATAAGTGAAGATGAAACTGATGGTATTACAGATTCAGTTTTTGAAGAAATTCCTGCAGAAATCATAGCAAATCAGAGTTTTTCTGTGGATATTATCTCTGGTGCTACTTTTGCCAGTGAAGGTCTCATAGAAGCTGTTAAAAATGCAGTTAAAAAAGCAAAAGGTATAGAAGTAGCTTCTACCGAAAAAACAGAAGAAAGAGAAGAAGCTTTAGAACAGAGTTATGATGTAGTAATTGTAGGTGCTGGTGGTGCAGGTCTGGCCGCTGCAGTAGAAGCCAGAAATGGTGGAGCAGATATTGTACTTTTAGAAAAAATGCCTACAATTGGAGGTAATACAAAAATTTCTGGTGGAGAAATGGCTGCAGCTGAAAACTGGGTACAGAAAGAAAAAGGAATTGAAGACAGTAAAGCAAGACATATTAAAGATACACTTGCTGGTGGAGATTTCAAAAATGATCCCAAACTTGTCACAAAGCTTGCTTATAAAGCAACAGAAGCTGCTGAATGGTTAAGAGATTATGTTAATGTAGTATTTGAAGATCATCTATTCTTATTTGGTGGACATACTGCAAAAAGAAGTCTTATACCTGAAGGTGCTACAGGATATGAACTTATTCAAAAATTTGCGGTAAAAGCTGATGAATTAAATATTCCCATTAAACTTGAAACAAAAGCTGTTGAATTAATAAAAGATGGTAATAGAATAACTGGTGTAAAAGCAGAAAAAAATGGTAAAGAAATAGTTTTTCATGCTAAAAAAGGTGTTATTCTTACAACAGGTGGATTTGGTTCAAATGTTGAAATGAGAAAGCGTTTTAATCCAGAATATGACGAACATTATCTAAGTACTAATGGTGAAGGAATTACAGGTGATGGAATTGTTATGGCTGAAAATGCTGGTGCGGCTCTAGAAGGCATGGAGTATATTCAATCATATCCTATCTGTAATCCAATAACTGGTCAGCTTTCTTATATTGGTGATACACGTTTTGTAAGTACAATACTTGTTAATAAAGAAGGTAATCGCTTTGTTGAAGAATTGGAACGCAGAGATATTGTTTCCAGATCTATTATTGCTCAGACAGGTTCTGCAGCATATCAGATATGGGATCAGAATATAATGAATATTAGTAAAGTAGAAGAAAATCACAAAGCTGAAATGAATTATTTATTAAAAAATAATCTGCTTGTAAAAGTTGATAATATTAAAGAAGGAGCAGAAATTTTCGCTATAAACGCTGAACAGCTCAGTAAAACAGTGGCCCGTTATAATAAATTTGCTGAACAGGGTTATGACGAAGATTTTAATAATAGAGGAGATATGCTGCCAATTGAAAAAGCACCATTTTATATTTTGAAAGCAGTACCTGCTATCCATCATACAATGGGTGGAATTAAGATCAATACTAATGCTCAGGTATTAGATAAAGATGGAAATGTTATTCCTGGCCTATATGCAGCTGGTGAGGTAACTGGTGGAATACATGGTACTAATAGGCTTGGTAGTAATGCAATTACAGATGCAATTGTTTATGGTAGAACTGCCGGTCAGATGATAAGTAAATAAAGTGGATTATTTATAATTATAAATATTAAATAAATAATCGTTTAAATAATTAACACAGGCTGATAACTATTTTATTAGTTATTAGCCTGTTTTTGTCTAAAAAATTAAAAAACTGAGCTTAAGATACAAATATTCTATATAATGCAGAATAAATATTTGACATTATTTTGGAATTTAAACTATAATTAATATAACTATATATTATGATGAATGATATATATCAGCTTTTTCTCTGCAACCTCAAAAAAAGAATATGAGGTTGATATTAATGAAAGTGAAGAAGATTTAAACCGGTTTTTCACCATGGTTTATAATTATATACCTCTACAGCAGAAAACACATGACAATGATGAAGATAATATTAAATTTATTAATGATACAGTAAATTCCTATCTTGAAAGCTTTTTTGATTAAAGATTAAGATAGAGAATAATAATTTCAGGATAAAGAAAAAGCTCATTCTATCTTATAAAAAATTTACAGGGGTGGTTAAAATGACAGATAAGTTAAAAATAGAAGTTTATTCTAAAGGATGGTGTCCATACTGTAAAAAGGCTAAAGCATTTTTAAAATCAAAAAATCTTGATTATATCGAATATAATATCGATAATGAAGAAAAATTTGAAGAAATGAAGACTAGAACTGGCAGAAAAACAGTTCCTCAGATAATAATAAATGGACAGTGCCTAGGTGGATATGATGATCTTATTAAGCTGGAAAAATCTGGTGATCTCGATAATATACTCGGAGTTAAAAGTGAAGATTACAGCCAAAAAAAGTGGGATCTAATAATTATTGGTGCTGGCCCGGCAGGTTTAAATGCAGTTCTTTATGCAGCACGCAAGGGTATTGATCTGCTGCTGATATCCAAAGATATCGGTGGACAGGTTATAGATACCAATGAAATCGATAATTATCTGGGCAAAGCACAGATAAATGGAGATGATTTAATTATGGATTTCTGGGACCATATTCACAATTATGATATTACAGCTGTCATTGGAGAAGAAATACTAAAAATAGAAAGTCAGAATGGTGAACATATTTTAAGAACAGATTCTGAAAAGGAATATATTGCTCGTTCAGTGATAATAGCATCAGGTGCAGAAAAAAGACATCTCGGTATGAAACAGGAGTATGTGCTTAAAGGAAAAGGAGTTCACTACTGCATTAGCTGTGATGGATATCTTTATGCAGGCAAAAGGGCAGCAGTGGTTGGAGGAGGAAATTCAGGACTTGAAGCAGCCCTGGACCTTGCAAAAATGGATGCAGAAGTTATTTTAGTAGAAATTATGGATTATTTAATGGGAGATGAAGTACTTCGGGAGAAAGTTGCCAGTTCAGATAAAATAGATGTTTATACTTCAACCAGTGTTAAAGAAATTATAGGAGAAGATAGTCTTGAGGCAGTTATTCTGGAAAATAAAAATACAGGTGAAGAAAAAAGAATAGAACTTGATGGTCTGTTTATAGAAATTGGTCTTTCTGCAAAAAGTGATTTTGTTCCAGATATAATGGAAAGGAATAAACAGAAGGAAATAATAATAAATGATAAAAACGAGACAAATATTGAAGGATTATTTGCCGCAGGAGATGTAAGCAATATTATAGATAAACAGATAGTAATTTCTGCTGCAGAAGGAGCAAAAGCTGCACTTAGAGTAAACCAGTATTTAAGTTAATTGACTGGTAAAAATAATAAATTGGTAAAATTATAAAATTTATGATATTGTATAGTTAAAACTGAAATGATTGAAAATAAAGTAAAATCTAAAATTTACACTTCAATATTTTAAAAGGTAGGGGATTTTTGGTGCAGCTTTTAGTATTCGGAATTAATCATAAAACAGCTCCTATATCAATTAGAGACCGACTTTCTCAAGAAATATCTAAAATTAAAAAAGAATTAAAACAAGAATTGGATAATAATACTTTTGCAGAATTTTTTATTCTAAATACCTGTAATCGTTTTGAGATTTATCTTTATTCTGAAAAAGAAGCTGAATTCAGAAAATATTTGGAAAAATATATTTTTCGATTGTTCAAAAAAACTTTAAAAGGATATTTTAAATACGCGAGAAATGATTTAAATGATTATCTTTATCATTATCATGATCTGCAGGCAGTTGAACATTTATACCGGGTAGCTTCAGGTCTTGATTCGTTGGTTAAAGGAGAAGATCAGATATTAGCTCAGATTAAAAAACAGTTTCAAGAATATAAAGAAGAAAATTTTACAGATTCCTATTTAAATCAGTTATGTCTAGAAGCCATTAAAGTTGGCAAATTAGTAAGAACTAAGACTAAAATTAATGAACGAGCGGTATCAGTTAGTTATGCAGCTGTAGAGCTGGCTAGAGATATATTTGGGAATCTTGATGGGGAGAAGATTATGATTCTTGGTGCTGGGAAAACAGCAGAGCTTACACTCAAAAACTTACTTAATTATGGTGTAGAAGGAATTCTGGTGGCAAATCGTACTTATGCTAATGGACAAAAACTAGCAGCTGAATATGGGGGAGAAGCTATTCACTGGGAAGAATTTAAAGCTAGAGTGGAAGAAGTTGATATTATAATTGCTTCTACAGCAGCTCCTCATACAGTACTTCATAAAGATGATCTTTTAGATACAGTAGAGAAAAAACATGGACCAATGTTTTTAATTGATATTGCTCTACCAAGAGATATTGATCAAAATGTCGAAGAACTGCCTGGGGTACATTTATATAATATTGACGATTTAAAAAATGTTATTGATAAAAATTTAGATTTAAGAGAAAATGAAGTAGAAAAAGCTGAAGCAATAATAAAAGAAGAAAAATATAATTTTCAGCGCTGGCTGCTTGAGCGGAGCTGTGTTCCACTGATTAAAGAAATGAGAGCTAATGCTTGCTGTATTAAGGAAAAAGAAGTTAAAAGAGCTCTGCATCTGCTGCAAAATTCAGAACTGGAAGCTTCAGAGATTATTCAACAGCTGGGTCATCGCCTTTTAAATAAGCTTTTACATCAACCCACAGTTGGTCTTAAAAAATTAGCGGTAGAAAATGAAAAAACTAAAGAAGTTCAATTAGAGGCTGCAAAAATTATTTTTGCAGTAGGTGGAAAAGATTAATTGTAAATTGAAGGAGGAAAGATGTGAAATTTTACCCAATCAATTTAAATCTGAGAGATAAAAAAGTTTTAATTGTAGGAGCGGGCAGAGTGGCACTGCGTAAATTCAAGAGGCTCCTGCAGGCCGGAGCCCAGATAAAAATAACTTCACCGGAATTTAATCAGGAATTTTTACCCTATTTAAATCAGGAATCAGAAAAATATATTTTTTTAAAAAGAAAATTTAGAGATGAAGATTTAAATGGACGATTTTTAGTTTTTGCTGCCACTAATAATTCAGAATTAAATCGACGGATTGCTTTCCTGGCTAGAAAAAAAAACATTTTAGTCAATACAGCTGATAATGCTGAAATATCTGATTTTACTTTACCAGCAATTGTTAACAGAGGAGAACTACTTTTAACTATTTCTACTGGTTCTAGTCTACCTGCACTTTCTAAAAATATTAGAAAAAAAATGGAATCTGAGTTTGGGATTGAGTATCAACTTCTTTTAGACATTATGTCCGGAAATAGAGGAAATATGGTAGAGAATATAGAAAATAATCAACTCAGAAAAAATATTTTTAGAAAAATTGCTGCTGATGATTTTTTGATTAAAATAAGGGATATTATAGATAATTATGATTCTCAAATTTTAGCAAATGATAATTACAATCTTAAAAAATCAGAATATCTAGCCTTGAAAGAAGAAATAAAAAAAGAAATTACATATTTAATAGCACGAACGAAAAATAATCAAAATTTAGAAAAATAAGTTTTGAGGATTGGAAAAAGCTTAAATTTACAGATATAAAATTTTATAATATGGATATAAATTTTAACTTAAATTGTATAATTAAATTTTACAAATACGTTAAATTGTTATATAGTTATAATATAAATTGTTAAATATTTATTTTTAAAATTAAATAATTTATATAAAAAGGTGCTTCAGCTATTACTGAAGAGAATAGGGAATCAGGTTAAAATCCTGAACGGGCCCGCCACTGTAACTGATCTTTAGATTCTTTTATACCACCTGTAATGTTATTACAGGGAAGGTTAGAATTTAAAATGTAAATCAGGAGTCAGGAGACCTGCCTTTTATATAATCTACAATTGGCCTCGGGAACAGGTTGCAGGTGGATAATCATTAGTTTTTTTACTAAAGCTAATCAGACTATCAATTTATTTAGCTTTAATTATGATTATATACTTTAAATCTCAACCTTTAGGTTGAGATTTTCTTGTTATATATAGCTTTTTAAGGAGTTAAAAAAATGAAGAATAAAACTGGAACTTTAATGATTCAAGGCACTTCTTCTGATGCTGGTAAAAGTCTTTTTGTTACTGCTTTATGCAGGATTTTTGCCAGAAAAGGAATAAAAACTGTACCTTTTAAGGCCTGGAATATGTCTCTTAATTCATACATAACGAAAAATGGCAAAGAAATTGGCATAGCGCAAGCTTTACAGGCGAGAGCTGCTTTTAGAGAAGCCTCTGTAGATATGCAGCCAATTTTAGTTAAAGCGATGGGAGACGGCCAGACCCAAATTGTTATTAATGGTGAAGTGGATAAGAATATTAATTATCAAAAAAACAAAAAAAAATATCTTGAAATTTATGAGAGCACAATTAAGGATTCATTAAAAAGATTGAGAAAAGATAATGAGCTGATAATTATTGAGGGAGCAGGAAGTCCTGCAGAAATTAATAGAACTACACCTGATTTTGCTAATATGTTTACAGCAGAAATTTATAATTCTCCAGTGCTTTTAATCAGCAGTATTGAAAAAGGAGGCTGTCTTGCTTCTTTAGTTGGAACTTTAAAACTCTTATCTCCAGTCCATAAAAAGTTGATAAAAGGATTGATAATCAATAAATTTCGGGGAGATTATAATTTGTTAAAACCTGCAGTTAAGTTTTTAGAGGATTATACAGAAAAAGAAGTTATGTCTGTTTTACCATATCTTAAAAGTCTTAATTTACCAGAAGAAGATTCTGCTTCTTTAAACTTAAATAATTATGGAGAAAATTCTAAAAAATTAAAAATCGCTGTAATAAGATTACCTCACATGTCAAATTTTAGTGATTTTAATAGTTTGAAAATGGAAACTGGTCTAAAACTTGAATATATTAAAAACAACCAAGAATTACTTAATTTTGATTTAATAATTATACCAGGAACTAAAACAACCACTAAAGATCTTGATTTTTTAAAGAAAAGCGGATTGGCAGCCGAAATTAAAAAAGCTAATAAAGCCGGAATTATGATAATTGGTATTTGTGGTGGATTCCAAATGCTCGGACGAAAACTAATTGATAAATATGGAACAGAAGGAGATATAAAAAAAATAAATGGACTTGGATTACTAGATATTAATACAGTATTTTTAAATAAAAAAACTACTCATCAAGTAAAAGTGAAAATCAATTTAACTCAGCAGCTTGAAAATTTGATGTCTAGATTTAACCCTCAAGAGTTTTTTTTAGGGTATGAAATTCATATGGGTCAGACAGAGTATTTAAATGGGACTGAAGAATTATTCAGAATAATAAAGAGATCTAACATAAAAGTAAATTTAAAAGATGGTGCAGTTAATCAGGCTGGAAATTGTTTTGGAAGTTATCTGCATGGATTATTTGATAATGATAATTTTCGCAGTGCACTTTTAAATAAATTAGGAAATAAGCAATCTATGGGGGAAGAACAAAAAAGTTATAACTATCAAAAAGAAATTGAAAATAATCTTGATAGATTAGCAGATATGGTTGAAAAAAATATAGATATTAATAAATTATTAAAATTAAGTAGAGGTGATTAAATGGCAGATTCAGTTATGATTCAGGGTACAGCTTCAGATGCCGGCAAAAGTATTTTAGCAGCTGCTCTATGCAGAGTACTGGCTCAGGATGGATATAAAACAGCTCCCTTTAAATCTCAAAACATGTCTTTGAATTCTTATATTACAAAAGAGGGTCAGGAAATTGCAATTGCCCAGACAGTACAGGCAGAGGCAGCAAAAGTAGAAGCAGAAGTTAATATGAGTCCAATTTTGATGAAGCCTATCGCCGATGATATGTCTCAGATAATCTTAAAGGGAAGAGTATTTAAAAATATGAAGGCTGCTGATTATTTTTCCCAAAAAGAGAAGTTACTTAAAATTATAAGAGAAGCCCTTGCTGAATTAAAAATGGATTATGATCTTTTAGTTTTAGAAGGTGGGGGGAATCCTGCTGAAGTAAATTTAAGAGATAAAGATCTTGTTAATATGAAAGCTGCAGAAATAGCTGATGCACCTGTAATTTTAATTGCAGATATTGATAAAGGTGGAGTTTTTGCTTCAATTGTTGGAACCCTGGATTTGCTTACTGAAAAAGAAAGAAAGAGAGTTAAGGGAATAATAGTCAATAAATTTAGAGGTGATCCTGCTGCTTTTAAATCTGGAGTAGAGCTGATAGAAAAACATTCTGGCAAAAAAGTATTGGGAGTTATGCCATATTTAGAAAAACTTAATTTACCTTCAGAAGATAGTTTAGAGCAAGAAATTTATGGTAATCAGAATTATAAAATTGATATTGTAGTTATTGCTTATCCAGGGATGTCAAACTTTACAGATTTTGATTATTTTAAAACTGCAAAAGATATTCAGCTTAGATATGTAAAAAAGGAAATGGAGCTGGGAGATCCTGATTTAATTATACTGCCTGGTTCTAAAACTACTATTAGTGACTTAGAATTTTTATATGAATCAAAACTTTCTGGAAAAATCATTGAAAAGGCAGCCCAAAATACTGAAATTATCGGTATTTGTGGGGGCTATCAAATGCTAGGTCAAAAAATATCAGATCCGGATAATTTGGAAGGGACCAGGCAAAATATAAAAGGCCTTTCACTACTAAAGATTAGTACTGTTCTGGAATCTCAAAAAATAACGAGACAGGTTAAGGTGGAGAGTTTAAATAAACTAAATTTTTTTAAAAATAGTCAGAAGAAAGTTTTAAGTGGTTATGAAATTCATCAGGGTAAAACTATACTAGCTGCTGATCAGAAATCATTATTTAAGTTAAAAAGACAGAAATTAGGTAAGTCAGAAAAAACTGTTTGTGATGGAACAGTAAATGATAGAGGAAATGTCTGGGGTACATATATTCATGATATTTTCAAAAATGATTGTTTTAGAAAATCATTAATTAATCATCTTTTAACAAAAAAAGGTCTGAGTTTAGATTCAGAACTAGAAAAAAGTGCAGCTGAGATCAGAGAAGACAATTATAACTATCTGGCATCAGAATTTAGAAAACATATTGATCTTGAGTCATTATATAAAATTATTTTTGATAATTAGGTGGTGTAATAGATGCAGGGAATGGTTCATGTTTATACAGGTAAAGGCAAAGGGAAAACAACTGCTGCCTTTGGATTGGCAATTAGGGCAGTAGGAGCAGGGAAAAATGTTTATATAGCTCAGTTTGTTAAAGGTATGAAATATAGTGAATTAAAAAGCTTAAAAAAGATAGAAAGAATTGAGATTAAACAGTATGGATTAAATTGTTTTATCAAAGGGAAAGCAGAAGAGGAAGATATTAATGCAGCTCGCAAAGGCCTAGAAGAAGTAGCCAAGATTTTAAAATCAGGTGAGTATGAGCTAGTAATTTTGGATGAAGCAAATATTGCTGTTTATTATGATCTTTTTTCTGAAGAGCAATTAATTGAAGCTATAGATAATCGTTCAGAAGAAGTGGAAGTTGTAATTACTGGTCGTTATGCGGCAGATAAGATAATAGAATATGCTGATCTGGTAACAGAAATGAAAGAAATTAAACATTATTATCAAAAAGGTGTTAAAGCAAGAATTGGAATTGAAAAATAAATTTTTGAGACATATTTTGAAGCTTTAGCTTCAACTTAGAGAAATTTATTGGGCTTTTTAAAAAATTGAGGAGGAAAGTATGAAAGATAATAATCCAAAAAAGATAGAAGCTAAAAGCATGAGGTTGATCGATCAAGAAATTGGCAAGTTAGACTGCAGTGATGCAGAATTAAAAACAATCAAACGGGTGATTCATGCTTCAGCGGAGCCAAAGCTAGCTTCAGAGGTTAAATTTTCTCAGAATGCAATAGAAATTATGAGTGATTTAATCCGAGAAGGAGCAGATATCATAACTGATGTTACAATGCTTAAAGCTGGTATTAATGAACATAAATTAGCTGAATATGGAGGAGAGGTAAAATGTTTTATTGCTGATCAAGATGTTAGAGATAAAGCAGAAAAGACCTCTTTAACGAGATCAATTATGGCTATGCGGAAAGCTATTGATTTACCAGGTAAGAAAATTTTTGCTATAGGTAATGCACCTACAGCCTTATTTGAGTTAATTAACTTAAGTCAAAAAGGAAAAAAAGTTGATTTCATTGTCGGCACACCTGTTGGTTTTGTGGGAGCAGCTGAATCTAAAGATGATTTAATGCAGACTGAAATACCACATATTTCTTTAAAAGGCCGTAAAGGTGGCAGTGCTATTGCTGCTTCTATTGTTAACTCTGTCTTATATAATTTAGATGATTAATTATGGCTTTTGAACGTTATATAACAAAAGGTGGTAAAAAATATAGACTTGGTTATACTACTGGCACCACAGCTGCTGGGGCAGTAAAAGCTGCGGCACTAATGTTATTAGAACAGAAAACTGTAAACAAAATCATTATTAAGACGCCTGCAGAAATAGAAGTTGAAATGGAGACCCAGGATTGTTTTTACAGTACAGATCTGGCCCGGGCGGCAGTTGTTAAAGATGCTGGTGATGATCCAGATCAGACAGATGGAATAAAAATTACAGTAGAATTAAAAAGAATAAAATTTGATAAAACTTTGAACAAAAGCAAAGTGATACTCAAAGGAGGTAAAGGAGTTGGTAAAGTAACTAAACCTGGACTGCAGCTGGATGTTGGTCAGGCGGCAATCAACCCTGAACCTCGTAAAATGATTAAAAAAGCTGTGCGGGATATTTTTCCAGAAAACAATATTTTTGAAGTGCATATTTCTGCTCCTGCAGGAGTAGAGATTGCTAAAAAAACTTTTAATCCCAAACTGGGAATTAAAGGTGGTATTTCAATTCTTGGGACGACTGGTATTGTAGAACCGATGTCAGAATCAGCCTACAAAGAGTCGCTAGCTGTAGAATTGAGACAGGCAGCTGCCTTAGGATATAAAAAATTAATTTTTGTTTTTGGCAATCATGGCAAAAAGCGGGCTCTGAAGGCAGGCTTTAAAGAAGAACAGATTATTAGAATGAGTAATTTTGTAGGTTTTATGCTGACAGAGCTTAAGGAGCTTAAAATAGATGAGATTGTGATGGTTGGTCATATTGGTAAAATAGTTAAAGTTGCCGGTGGAATTTTTAATACACATAGTAAGTTAGCTGATGGCCGCCGGGAAATAATTGCTGCTCATGCAGCTTTAACGGGAGCAGAACAAAAAATAATTGAAGATATTTTTGCAATTAATACTGCTGAGGAAGCTGCTGAATTTCTTCTTGCTCATAATCTGGAGAGTGTTTTGCAAAATATTAGTGAAGCAGTAGTCAGTAAAGTAGAAGCAAAACTTGAAAATAAAATTAAGTGTAAAGCAGTAATTTTTACTTTAAATCAGGGTATTGTTGCTCTTTCAAAAGAAGCAGAGGAGGATTTTAATTTTGAATAAAGTTTATGTACTGGGAATTGGACCGGGAAATAAAGACTATTTACTAAAAAAAACAGAAAAAATTATAGAAAAAATGGATGTTTTAATCGGAGGCAGTAGAGCTTTAGAGACTTTTGCAGAACAAAAGGCTAAAAAAATTAAAATTACTCTGCCCTTAGTTAAAATTAAAAATTATATTTTGACTAATTATGAGAAGAAAAAAATTGCTGTTTTAGTTTCAGGAGATCCAGGTTTATACAGCTTACTTAATTATTTAAAAAGAGAAATAAATCTTGATATTTTGGAAGTTATTCCTGGGATCAGTTCTTTACAGCTTGCTGCTTCTAGAATTCAAATTAGTTGGAATGATATGAGAATTACCAGTCTCCACGGTAAAGATAATAAAGAGGAGCTGTTTGTTCTCTTAAAAAAAGAAGCTAAGGTTGGGTTTTTTACAGATAGCAAATTTCCTCCGGCAAAGATTGCTGAGTATTTAATAGAAAATAAAATTAAAGATAAAACTATTTGTGTTTTTGAAAATCTTTCTTATGTAGATGAAAATATTACTGTTGGCAGTGCAGAAGAAATTAAAAAGTTTTCATTTTCTAAACTGACAGTGATTATTATTCTGGATAAGAATCAATTAAATTCTAGCCTTAGAGGTGATATTGATGAGTGAATGGGAATATAATACTCCTGGGATTGCTGATGATTGTTTTATCAGAGATGAAGTTCCGATGACTAAAGAAGAAGTAAGAGCGGTACTCTTATCTAAATTAAGACTTAAAAAAAATCAGGTAGTTTATGATATTGGAGCCGGCAGCGGTAGTGTTGCAATTGAGATGGCTTTGGTTTTAAAAAAAGGAAAAGTTTATGCACTAGAAAGAAAAAAGAAGGCCCTTAATTTAATTAAAAAAAATGTTATAAAATTTAATATAAACAACATTGAAATAATCGCGGCGGAAGCTCCTGCAGGAATTGATGCTTTACCTGGGGCAGATAGAATTTTTATCGGCGGCAGTGGAGGCCAACTTACTGCAATTCTTGAGGCGGCTGATCAAAAGCTAAAAGATACAGGTAGAATTGTATTAACTGCAGTTACAATTAATACTTTGACAACTGCTGTCCAGGAACTTGAAAGATTAGATTATCACCTGGATATTGTTAATGTTGCTGTGACTAGGACTAAAGATATTAATAAATACAAAATGTTTAGAGCTTTAAGTCCAGTTTATATCATTAGTGCAGTAAAAAACTAAAAATTCAAGAAAAGTATCTGAATAAATTTAAATGAATGGAGGAACTAATTTGGCTAAAAAATTGTATGGAATCGGGGTTGGCGTAGGAGAATCTGGATTAGTCAATTTAAAAGCAGTAGAAATTTTAAAAGAAGTTGACTATATCTGTACTCCAATGTCTGCTAAAAGTGATTCCAGTAAAGCTCTTGAAATTATTTCTAATTTAATAGAGCTAAAAGGTAGAATTGTTAAATTGAGTTTTAAAATGTCAAAAAGCAGAAAAGAGCTTGAACAATCACGCACAGCTGCTGCTCGAAAGATATATCAGTTATTAAAAAAAGATAAGAAGATTGCTTTTGTAACTATAGGGGATCCTTTATTGTACAGCACTTATTCTTATATGCTAAAAAAGATTAAAGATTGGGATAATTCAATTGAAATTGAAACAATACCCGGGATTAATTCTATTGCAGCTGCTACTTCAAGATATAATCTACCTCTGGCAGAAGAAAAAGAAAATACAGCAATTTTATCTAATATTAAAAACGAAGACCATTTAGAAAGAGTTTTTGATTTATTTGAAACAGTAGTAATTTTAAAGTTGAGCCGCAATTATGAGACAGCATACCGTGTCTTAGAAAAATTAGGTTTAAAGAAAAATGTGCTTATTGCTAGTAAATGCGGTTTTGAAGATGAGTTTTATACTGAAAATATAGAAGTGTTTAAAAATAAAAAAATTGAATATATGACATTAATGATAGTAAAAAGAAAGGGGCTCTAATAGATGAAAGTATATATAATAGGTGCTGGTGCTGGTGATCCAGAATTATTAACTATTAAAGGAAAAAAAGCAATAGAGAATTCAGAAATCATAATTTATGCTGGTTCATTAGTTAATCCAGAAGTTTTAAAGTATAATAAAGCAGCTAAAACATATAATAGTGCTAAATTAAGTTTAGATCAGGTAATTGAGATAATAAAAAAAGCTGCAGCTGAGGATAAGAATGTAGCTAGAGTCCATACAGGAGATCCCTCTATTTATGGAGCAATTAAAGAACAGATTGATAGTTTAGCAGAAAATGAAATTGATTATCAGATTATACCAGGAGTTAGTTCGTTTTTAGCTGCAGCAGCAGCTTTAGAAGCAGAATATACTTTACCAGATGTTTCCCAAACTGTTATTTTAACTAGACAGGCTGGAAGAACTCCAGTTCCAGACAAAGAAAAATTGGCTAGTTTAGCTCAACATCAAGCTTCAATGGCTATCTTTTTAAGTGTACAGATGATAGAAGAAGTAGTAGATAATTTAAGCAAGGAATATCCTTTAACAACTCCAGCTGCTATTGCAGCCAAAGCTTCTTGGCCAGATCAGAAGGTAATTAAAGCTACTTTAGGTGAAATTGCAGCTGAAGTAAAAGCAGCTGGGATTAAAAAGACTGCCTTGATTTTAGTTGGTGATTTTTTAGACAGTGATTATCAAAAATCTAAATTATATGATAAGAATTTTGCCCATGAATATAGAAATGGAAAAAAAGGGGAAAAAGCAGTTTTAGTTGTTAGTTTTGGAACAAGTTATCATGAAACCAGAAAGAAAACTATTGCAGCATGTGAAAAAAGAATAAAAGATCATTTTCCGGAATATGAAGTAAAAAGAGCTTTTACTTCAGGAATGATAATTGAAAAACTTAAGAAAAGAGACAATATTGATATCGATAATCCTAAAGAAGCTCTAAAAAAATTGTATAAGGAAGATTTCCAGGAGGTAATTGTTCAGCCTCTTCATATAATTAATGGTAGCGAATTTCATGATTTGATTAGAACTGTAAAGAAATTTAAAAATAATTTTAGAAGCTTAAAATGGGGTAATGCACTTTTATCTAAAACTGCTGATTATTTTGATGTAGCAAAAATATTAAAAACTGAAGTAGAAAACAATTCAGAAGAAGAGGCTGTTGTACTAATGGGACATGGAAGTTCTTATGCTGCTAATTCAGACTATGCTGCTCTTGATTATGTGCTAAAAGAAAGGGGTATGAAGGATTATTATGTTGGCGCAGTTGAAGGATATCCAGAAATTCAGGTAGTTATTAAACAACTTAAGAAAAAAAACTATAAAAAAGTAAAGTTGGCGCCGCTTATGCTTGTAGCAGGAGCTCATGCACAAAATGATATGATTGGAGAAAATGAAGATAGCTGGAAAAATCTTTTAGAAAATGAAGGTTTTGAGGTAGAATTTCAGCTAAAAGGACTTGGTGAATATGAGGGTATTCAAAATAAATATGCAGAAAAAGTAAAGTCTTTACTGGAAAAGTAGATTACTTAAATTGAGATAAATTAAAAATAAAGGAGAGTAAGCATGAAGAAAAATAAAATTGTTTTAACTACATCACTAATTTTTACTTTACTTTTAATACCTAGAACTGTTTATGCAATGCATATTGCTGAAGGCTTTTTGCCAATGAAATGGGCTGGTTTTTGGACTGTGCTTGCGGTTCCATTTTTAATAATCAGTGTTAAAAAAGTAAATAATATTCTAAAAGATGAAAATCCGGGTATTAAAATGCTTTTAGCTCTTGCTGGTGCATTTATATTTGTCTTATCCTCACTTAAACTTCCGTCGTTAACTGGCAGTTGTTCTCATGCAACTGGCATCGGTTTGGGTGCTATTTTATTTGGTCCCTGGCCTATGGTTCTACTTGGGACAATTGTGCTCATCTTTCAGGCAATTCTTTTAGCTCATGGAGGAATAACAACTCTTGGGGCAAATCTTTTTGCAATGGCAGTAGTCGGATCATTTGTAGCTCATTTTATGTTTAAACTATCAAGAAAAGTTGGTACTCCGGTCTGGTTTTCTGTTTTTTTGGCTGCTTCATTGTCCGATTTCTTTACATATATTACAACTGCTGGACAGCTTGCGGCAGCTTTTCCTGAAAGTTCTGGGTTTATGGCTGCTTTATTTAAATTTTTAAGTGTATTTGCATTTACTCAATTACCTCTAGCTATTGTTGAGGGGCTTCTAACTGTTCTTGTATTTAATATCATTCAAGAATATAGTAAAAATGAACTAGATGAATTATCAATTATTTCAAGGAGGAAGAGACATGAGCTTAGCTAAGAAAAATTTAATAATAATTTTACTTATCCTCATAGTAGTTATTACTCCCTTAATAATAAAAAGAAATTCCGAATTTTTGGGTGCTGATGGAATGGCTGAAGGTGTGATTTCAGAAATAAATCCACAATATACTGCCTGGTTTAGCAATATATGGGAACCTCCAAGTGGAGAAATAGAAAGCTTACTTTTTGCCCTGCAGGCAGCCATTGGTGCAGGATTCTTAGGATATTATATTGGTCTGCAGAGAGGTAAAAATAAATATAATAATGATAGGCAAGATAAAAAATGATAGATATTGATCAATATGCTTATAATAATAATTTCAGCAGTTTTCATCCATTAGAAAAATCTTTTTTTGCTCTATTCACAATATTAATCACTTTAACTGCCAATTCTTTTATGACATCAATAATTGTAATAGCAGTTATAAGTCTCATGCTTATAACTGCTGCAGGTATTCCGTTTAAGTTTTATTTAAAGCTGCTTTTTATACCATTATCTTTTCTTATTATTGCCTCGATAACAGCAGTAGTTAGCTTTTCTCGAGAGTTAAATAACTATTTTTTTTATTTTGAATTAGGTGGATGGTTTTTCGGTTTAGAGTCTAAATCACTAAATACAGCAGTATTATTATTTTTAAAATCATTTGCTTCAATCTGCTGCCTGTATTTTTTAACTCTAACAACCCCAGTATTAGAAATTATTTCTGTCTTAAGAAAGTTCAAACTCCCTGAAATAGTTATAGAATTGATGATGCTTATTTATCGTTTTATTTTTGTTCTTTTAGATACTGCAGATTTAATAAGAACGTCACAGTTATCAAGATTGGGTTATTCTTCAATCAAGAAATCATTTTTTTCTATTGCTAAGTTGATATCTAATCTTTTTATCAGGGCTTATTATCGGGCTCAAGGTCTGCTTACAGCTCTTGTGGCCAGGGGATATGATGGGAAGATAAGAGTACTAGAAAGAAAATATAGTTTTTCTTATAAAAATATAATGATAATCATATTATTTGAAACATTTTTAATTATTATTTCAATATTCGGTGGTGGTAATTTTGTCTAAAAAAGTACTTGAAGCAGAAAATGTAGTTTTTAACTATCCAGATGGAACTAATGCATTAGATGGTTTATCCCTTAGCATTGAAAAGGGTAAAAAAATAGCTATTCTTGGAGCAAATGGTGCCGGAAAGTCAACATTATTTCTTCATTTCAATGGAATTTTAAAGCCTAAAAAAGGGAATATCAAATTTAGAGGGAAAAAAGTATCTTATAAGAAAAAAGAATTGAAAAATTTAAGAAAAAATATTGGTATAGTTTTTCAGGATCCAGATATGCAGCTTTTTTCATCCAGTGTTTTTCAAGAAATTTCATTTGGCCCACTTAATTTGGGTTTATCTGAAACAAAAACAAGGGAACGTGTTGATGAAGCTATGCAGATTATGGAGATTACTAATATAAAAGATAAACCTACTCACTTATTGAGTTATGGTCAGAAAAAAAGAATTTCTATAGCTGATATCCTGGCTATGAAACCTGAAGTTATAATATTTGATGAACCGACTGTCTGGCTTGATCCAAAACACTCAAAAGAGATATTAGGATTTATTAATCAGATTAATAAAAAAGGAACTACTGTAATTTTATCAACTCATGATGTTGATTTAGCTTACCAGTGGGCAGATTATATTTATATTTTTTCTGATGGGAAAATCATTGGAGAAGGAAATTCAGAAAAAATATTTAGAGATAATAAACTTCTTAAAGAATCAGATCTTATAAAACCTTGGATAATTGAGGTATATGAAAAACTTATTCAAAATGGTAAAATATCTTCAACGGTTTCGGTGCCCAAATCTAAAAGTGAACTCTTCGAATTGATTTAAAAAAATTGATTATTTTGTAGAATTTATTTTACAAAAGTATTCCTGCAGAATTCTGCAGAAAGGATGATTGGATGAAGTTAAATGAAAATTTATATATAATTGGTATTGGTCCTGGTAATTTATCTGATATCAGCCGCAGAGCCTATCAGGTTTTAAAAGAGGTAGATGTCATAGTTGGTTATAAAAAATATATTGAATGTATAAAAAAATTAATTTCCGAAGAACAGCAGATATATATTAGTGGAATGAGAAAAGAAAAAGAACGAGTTCAAAAAGCAATTGATTATGCCAAACAAGGTAAAAGATGTGCTTTAATTAGTAGTGGTGATCCTGGTGTTTATGGAATGGCAGGTCTGGCACTAGAATTGATAGAAGATCAAAAAATTAATATAAAAACAGAAATTGTACCAGGTATTACTGCCGCTAATGCTGCAGCCGCTGTACTTGGTGCTCCACTGATGCATGATTATACTGTAATAAGTTTAAGTGATATTTTAACTCCCTGGAATCTGATTAAAAAAAGATTAGAAGCTGCTGCAGAAGCAGATTTTATAATTACTCTTTATAATCCTAGAAGTAGCAGAAGAAAAAAGCAGCTAAAAAAAGCTAGAGAAATTTTTCTAGAATATCGAAGTCCTGAAACACCAGTTGGTATTGTTCGTAGTGTTGGAAGAGATCAAGAAAAAATTATGATCAGTACTCTAAAGAAGATGCCTTTAGAAAAGGTTGATATGCTGACAACAGTGATAATTGGAAATTCTCAGAGTTACATAGCAAATAAACAAATAATTACCCCAAGGGGTTACAATATATGATTTTACTTATTGCTGGAACATCTGATAGTTATCAAATAATCAAAGCTTTAAAAAAACAAAAAAAAAATTTAATAGCTACAGTCACTACAGATTATGGAGAAAAATTAATTAAAGATAAATTTAAAATTAGAGTAATTAAGAAACGATTAGACCAGGATGATATTTATAATTTAATTAAAAAAGAAAAAATTTCATTAGTAGTGGATTCTACTCATCCTTTTGCGGAAGAAATAAGTAAAAAAGCAATAAAAGCAGCTGAAGAATCAGGAATTGAATATCTTCGTTTTGAAAGAAAAGAAGTTGATTTAAGTAAGTATACGTATTATAATGCAAAAATCATAAAAACTTTAAATTATAAAAAGGCAGCAAAAATTGCAAATGATTTTGAAAAAATATTCTTAACAACCGGCTCTAAAAATATAGAGATTTTTCTTAAGGAAATTCCTGATTACGAGAAAAGACTTTTTCTGAGAGTAATGACTTTTCCTCCTTTTATTAAAAATATTATTGAGCTTGGTCTACCACCTGCAAATATTATTGCAGCTAAAGGTCCATTTACTAAAGAATTCAATCAGTCTTTATTTAAAGAATATGGGGCTGATGTAATAATTACTAAAGCAAGTGGAGATAGCAGTGGTTTAAAAAGCAAAATTGAGGCAGCAGTTGAGTTGGGGATAGCTGTTATTGTGATTCAAAGACCTAAGATAAATTATCCTCTTTTTTTTAATGAAGTTGATAATTTGATTAATTATATTAAAGCTAATTATAAAACTGAGGTGTAACTATGCTGAAAGATAAAAAAATAGCTATAATTATTTTGACTCCAGCCGCCAAAAAAATAGCTCTAAAGCTAAAAAAAGTAGTCAGCAGCCTGGATATATATTCGCCAAATAAATTAAAAGATAAGAATAATCAATTTTATTATTTTAATTCATTTAAAACAACAATAAATGATATATTTAATAAATATGATGGCATAGTTTTTATCATGGCCCTGGGGATAGTTGTGCGGATAATTGCTCCGCTGCTGAATAACAAAAAAACTGATCCAGCTGTAATAACAATTGATGACTCAGGCCAGAATGTAATCAGTACTCTTTCCGGTCATCTGGGAGGAGCAAATCTGCTGACAGTAGAAATTGCTGCTGTTTTAGACTCTAATCCTGTAATTACTACCGCCACAGATTGCAGTAATCAGCCTGCATTTGATCTTTTAGCTCAGAAACTTAACTGCAAAATAGAGCCTTTTAAAAGATTGAAAAAGGCAAATGGAGCTCTACTATTTGGTAAAGAAGTTCATATTTATACTGATTATAGAATTCATATTAAAGAAACTAAAAAATTAAAAAAACATAGTTTAAATTATGTTAATAACAAGATTAAAGATGATGTTTTTGAAGTTATTATTTCCAATCAGCAGTATAAATTAAAAGAAAATCAACTGCAGTTAATTCCCAGAAATATTATTATTGGTATTGGCTGTAGAAAAAATATCTCTTTTTTCGCTATTAAAAGTGCATTAAATTCAATTTTGATTGAAAACAATTTATCTCGAGAAAGTATAAAAAAATTAGCAACTATTGATTTAAAAAAGAATGAAAAAGGTATTTTGAAACTGGCAGAAAAAAATGACTGGCCGCTTGAAATAATTACGCGAAAAAAAATCAGAGAAATTGAAGATAGTTTAAAAATAAAAAAATCAGATTTTGTTAAAAAAACAATTGGAGTTGCGGCAGCAGCAGCCCCGGCAGCAATTCTGGCATCAAACAATGGGGAATTAATAGTAGATAAGCAAAAATATCCAGGAATTACTCTAGCAGTTTTTGAGGAGGAAGTAAAAGATGAATAACAAAATTGTTATTGCCGGCAGCCGTAGTGGGGTTGGTAAAACTACCATTTCATTAGGTTTAATGGCAGCGCTTAAAAAGCGAGGATTTAAGGTACAGCCATTTAAAGTTGGACCTGATTATATAGATCCTGGTTTTCATACTTTAATCTGTGGTAGGGATTCTTATAATTTAGACAGCTATTTTTTGGGAGCAGCTGGAGTTAATAAAGTTTTTTCAGAAAAAAGTAAGCAGGCTGATATTTCGATGATAGAAGGAGTAATGGGACTTTTTGATGGTAAAGGTAAAAATTCGACCAGCAGTACAGCTGAAATTGCTAAAATTATCAATGCACCTGTTATTTTAATTATTGATGCTCGCAAGGTAGCACAGAGTGCTGCAGCAGTAGTCTATGGTTATAAAAATTATGATCAAAAATTAAATCTAAAAGGAGTTATAATTAATAATATCAGCAGTCCTCATCATTTTGAATTATTAAAAAAAGCAATTAAAGATAAAATGAGTGATTTAATAGTTTTGGGCTATCTTCCTAAAAATCAAGATCTGGAACTGCCGGAAAGACATCTTGGTTTGGTGCCAGTTTCTGAAAGTAGTGAACTTAAAGCATACAGTCAAAAATTAGTTGAGCTTATGGAAAAATATATTGATATTGAGCAAGTAATAGAAATTTCGCAAGTAGAATCAGAAAATTTACTTAAAAATAATTTGGCTATAAAATCAACTATAAAAAATATAAAAATAGGTCTTGCCTCTGATCAGGCTTTTAACTTTTATTATCAAATAAATTTAGATCTTTTAAAAGCAGCGGGAGCAAAAATTGTCGAGTTCAGCCCCTTAACAGATTCTAGACTCCCTGAAGTAGATGCAGTTTATCTGGGAGGAGGATTTCCCGAAAGTTTTTTGCAAGAACTTGCTGCAAATAGAGAATTCAAAAGCGATTTCAAAGAAAAAGTCAAACAGGGACTTCCAGCTTATGCAGAATGCGGAGGGCTGATGTATTTCTGCCGTCAGGTCAAAGATTTTGAGGGGAAAGAATTTCAAATGCTGGACTTACTTCCAGCCGAGATAGAAATGACTTCTAAATTACAGGAAATGGGATATCGAGAAGTTGAAGCTTCAGCTGATAACTTATTATTTAAAAAAGGAGAAAAAGCAAGAGGGCATGTGTTTCATTATTCCAGAATTTCAAAGATTGACCAAAAAGTTAAAAGAAGTTATAATTATCGAAAAAAAGAAGAGGGTTACAGCAGTCTGGATAATATTTTAGCCTCCTATATACACCTGCACTTTGCTTCTAACCTTCAAATAGTGAAAAATTATTTGGAAAAAGCTTTAATCTATAAAAAAAGTAGAGGTGCTTAGTTTGCAGTTCATATTATTTTTAATTATTGCCTTAATCATAGATTTGATTATTTCTGATCCGAACTGGATTACACATCCTGTTGTAATAATAGGTGGCTTAATAACTTTTTTGGAAAAACATTTACAAAAAGAAAGAGATGGTACTTTAGCTGCTAAATTAAAGGGTGGTTTTTTAGTAATCATAGTTTTATTGGTTAGCTATTTTATTTCAAATTATATTATTCAACAGTCACTGAGGCTAAATAAATATTTTGCTTATTTTATTGAAATAATTCTTCTGAGTTTAATGCTGGCCTTAAAAGGTTTGATCAAAGCTGGTAAAGAAGTTTATTTAGCCCTAAAAATCAATAATTTGGAGCAGGCCAGAAAAAAAGTCGATTTAATTGTGGGTAGAGACTGCAGTCAGAGCAGTCGCCAGGAAGTTATCAGAGCAGTTTTAGAAACTCTGGCTGAAAACACTTCAGATGGAATCCTGGCACCTGCCTTTTATTATCTTTTAGGAGGGCTTCCACTTGCTGTTACATATAAGGCAGTAAATACTATGGATTCGATGCTGGGTTATAAAAATGATAAATATATAAATTTTGGCTATGCAGCAGCTAAAACTGATGATTTTTTTAATTATATTCCCGCCAGGATTACAGCATTTTTAATTATTGCAGCATCTTTTCTACTTGATTTCGATTTTAAGTCAGCTTTTAAAACAGTTTTAAATGATGCAGCAAAACATCCCAGTCCAAATGCTGGTTATCCAGAGGCAGCAGCTGCAGGAGCACTTTCTCTGCGTTTTGGAGGAATCAATTATTATCAGGGAGAGGAGAGTTTTAGGGCCTATATCGGACAGAAAAAGAAAAAATTTGAGGCTAATGATATTTTAAAGCTGAATAAAATAATTTATTATACGGTTGGATTATTTTTAATATTAGCTTTAATTATTTTTGCTTTGATTTAGAAATATCAAGAGCTTAAAAATATAAAATAAATATTTATAAAGTTAAATTTTTAATTTTAATTTGATTTATTAAAATTTAGTTATGAGAGGAGAATGAATAGTGCAGCAAGTTATACTTAGAGTTCCAGGCAGCTGTGGAGAACTTCTTCAGGGCAGTATAGATGATCAGAATTTTTTGATTTCCTGCCCAATAAATTTATATACTGAAGTAAAGGCTCATTTTATTGATTCTGAAAAAAAAATAATTATCACTAAAAACAACTCTAGCACAGAAAATACTTATAAAACAGAAATTGCAGTTAAAAAACTATTAAATCATTATAATTTTAAACAGAAAGCTATAAAAATCAGAATAAATTCTCAATTAATATCAGGAATTGGGATGGCTTCTTCCACAGCAGATATAAGTGCTGCTGCTGCAGCAGTAATGCTTTTATTAAAAAATAAAGTTGATTTTAAGCTTTTGAAAAAAATATGTCTTGATCTAGAACCCACTGACAGTGTTTTTTTGGAAGGGATTAGATTTTTTGATCACTTAAATGGGAAAAAAGATTATTTACTTACTGCTTTTCCTCCTGAAATAGATATACTAATCTTTAAAGAAAAAGGAACTGTGGATTCTCTTAGCTTTAATCAATCAAAACAATTAAATCTTTTAAATAAAGACAAAGAAGAAAAAATAAAAAAATCTTTTAAATTAATAAAAAGTGGTTTTAAAGAAAATGATTATTATTTACTGGGGAGAGGTACTACTTTGAGCAGTCTTGCTCATCAAAAAATTCTTTATAAAAAAGATTTGAATAAATTATTACAGATAATCCAGAAAAATAATAAAATATATGGGATAAATATTGCTCATAGTGGTACCATGATTGGAGTTTTAGCAGCTAAAAATTTAAGAACAGAAAAAATTTTAAACGAAATTAAAGAAAAAACAGAGCTTGAGCATTTAAAAAGAGTTAAAATAATTTCAGGTGGAATAGAAAGGAGGGTTAATAATGGAACACATGCATGGAGGCAGATTAACTGAGATGGCTCAAAAAAATAATTTGGATCCTGATGAGATTATTGACTTTAGTGCTAATATAAATTTTTTAGGACCCCCGTCTTTACTCTTAGAAGCTATTAAAAGTAATATAAATAAAATAGAAAATTATCCTGAAATCAATTCGAAATCTCTTAAAAATGATATCGCAAAAAAACACTTTCTTGATCCTGAGCAGGTAACAGTTGCTAATGGTGCAGCAGAAATGATTTATCAGCTGACAAAGATATTAAAACCCAAAAAAGTGATGGTGATTGATCCTACATTTTCGGAATATGAGCTGGCAGCAGAGTCAGCAGCTGCAGCAGTAGAACATTTTAGCTTAAGTAAAAAAGCTGATTTTAAATTGGATTTAGAGAAGTTGAAAATAAGCTTAAATAAAGATATTGATCTATTGTTTATCTGTAATCCCAATAATCCAACTGCTCATTTATTAAAAACAGCTGAACTTGAAAGCTTAATTCAAAAAGCAGTTAAAGAAGAGATTATTGTTGTAATAGATGAAGCCTTTATAGATTTCTTAACTGATCCCGATAAATATTCAACAATTAAATTATTAGACAGTTATAATAATTTAGTAATACTTAAATCAATGACCAAACTATTTGCTATTCCAGGTTTGCGGCTGGGATATGCTCTAACAAATAAAAGTTTAAGTTTAGAACTGGAAACTAAAAGAGATCCCTGGTCAGTTAATTATTTTTCGCAGCTGGCTGGAGAGATTATTTTTTCCAATCAGCAGGAAATAAAAGATTATGTTAAATTAAGTCAAGAAAAAATTGCTGCCGAAAGAAAATACCTGTATCAAAAACTAAAAAAATTTAAAAAACTAAAAGTTTATCAGCCAACAACTAATTATATTTTTATAGATATTTCAGAAACAAATTATAACTCAGCCGAATTAAAACAGGAACTTTCCAAAGCAGCTATTTTAATTCGTAATTGTGATAGCTATTATAACCTACAGGATAACTATATTAGAGTTGCTGTTAAAAATAGAAAGGCAAATAAGATCTTAATTGAAAAATTAAAAATTATATTAGATTAAAAATTGGGTAGAGATTTTGGACATATTTCGGGAAGAGTCACTCAAATGGCAGCATTAATGTTGAATTTGAGAATCTCTTTTTATAAAATTAAGAAAATAAGGATGATTAAATTGAGTAAAAATTATATTATAGGTACTCGTGATAGCAATCTTGCTTTGAAACAGTGTAATATAGTAAAAGAAAAACTACAAAAAAAATTTCCAGAAATAGGATTTGAATTTAAAGAAATTTCAACAAAGGGAGATCGAGAAAGAGATAAAAAATTTGCTGATATTAATGCAGAAGGTATTTTTGTTAGAGAAATAGAAATGGCCCTGATTTCGAGGGAGGTTGATCTGGCAGTACATAGTTTTAAAGATCTTCCTACTAGGCTGCCCAAAGATTTAGAAATTGCAGCAATTGTTGATCGTGCTAATCGTTATGATGTACTTGCAGGGGCAGAAAAAAAGCTGGATGAATTACCTAAAGGGGCAAGGCTTGGAACTGGAAGTTTACGTCGAAAATCACAGCTTTTAGCTTACCGTTCTGATTTTGAAATTGTTCCTATCAGAGGCAATGTAGAAACAAGACTAAAAAAGATTAAAAGTCAGAATCTAGATGGTATAATTTTAGCTGCAGCCGGTTTGGAACGTCTAGGACTTAAAGCGCAGATTACAGGATATTTACCACCTGAGATTTGTCTTCCTGCTGCCAGACAGGGTGCAGTAGCAGTAGAAATTAGAAAAGAAAGTACTGAACTAAAAAAAATTTTAAAAATGATTGAAGATAAAAATACTGCTCTTGAAGTATGGACAGAGCATGCATTTTTAAAAGAGATGGAAGCTGGATGTCATGCACCACTTGCAGCCGAAGCATTAATTGAAGCTGAAAGCCTAACTTTAACAGCAGCAGTTGGGAAAATAGATGGCAGTAGAATTATAAAAAGAAAAGTCAGCACCAAAAAATTAAATTTAAATTCATTAAAAAAATTAGGAAAGGGTCTGGCACAAGAAATAAAAGCGGCTGGTGCAGCCGAAATTTTAGCTAGACTAAAGAAATAAAAAAGGAGAATAAAAAATGGGAGCAAAGGTTTATTTAACTGGAGCCGGTCCAGGTGATCCGTCTCTTTTAACATTAAAAGCAAAAAGAGCAATTGAAAAGGCAGACGTTATTTTATATGATCGTCTCGCAAATAATCGTTTTTTAGAATATGCCAGCAGTGAGGCAGAAAAAATTTATGTTGGTAAAAAAGCAAAGAATCATCACTATACTCAGTCCGAAATTGAGGCTTTAATGATTGAAAAAGTTAAAGTTGGAAAAACTGTCTGTAGGCTTAAAGGCGGAGATCCGTTTGTTTATGGTCGTGGGGGTGAAGAGGCTTTAAAATTAAAAGAAGCAGGAATTGATTTTGAAATCATTCCTGGTATTAGTTCTTCACTTGCGGTACCTCTTTATGCGGGGATTCCATTGACACAGAGACATCTAGCATCTTCATTTGCTGTGATTACCGGACACGAAGCAGCTGACAAAGAAAAGAGCACAATTGATATTGAAAAAATTGCAGCTGCTGTAGATACTTTGGTAGTTTTAATGGG
This sequence comes from Halanaerobium sp. DL-01, assembly GCF_003338615.1. Lineage (NCBI taxonomy): Bacteria > Bacillati > Bacillota > Clostridia > Halanaerobiales > Halanaerobiaceae > Halanaerobium > Halanaerobium sp. DL-01. The sequence continues at coordinate 7,052 of NZ_QPJN01000014.1, read as the reverse complement.
AGTCGGTAAATTAGCTCAGACTGTCGAAAGAGTTTTAACTGCCGGTAAAAGTCCGGAAACTCCTGTGGCTCTAGTTCGCTGGGGAAGCCGATCCAAGCAGCAGACTATAACTGGCACTTTAGACAACATAGTTCAAAAAGTTGAACAGGCAAATTTTAAGCCGCCAGCAGTAATTGTGATTGGAAGTGTTGTTAATTTACGAGAAAAGCTGGCTTGGTTTGAAAACAAAAAATTGTTGGGTAAAAATATTTTAGTTACTAGACCTAAAAAACAGGCAATTTCTTTTATAGAAATGATTGAAGGAGAGGCTGGTAGCGCTGTTTTTGCTCCAACAATTGAGATTAAAGCAGCTGAAAATATTGGTCCTTTACAGAAAGAGGTTGGTAATTTAGAAAACTATAGTCATCTAATTTTTACTTCGGTTAACGGTGTTAAGTATTTTATGCAAGAACTGGATCGTCAGCAGCTTGATTTAAGAGCTCTGGCTGGAACAAAAATAATGACAATTGGTTCTAAAACTGCTGAAGAATTAAGAGTAAATGGAATTAGAACAGATTTTTTACCTGAAGATTATTCAACTTCAGGAATCTTAGACTATTTAAAAAAACTTCAGAGTAAAGGTGAAATTAATCTGAGGCAAGCTTCATTTTTATTACCTCGAGCAGATATTGCTCCTAAAATACTTGAAGAAGAACTTAGAAATATGGGCGCAAAAGTCAAAAATGTTGAAGCTTACAAAATAGAAGCAGTTGAGATGGAGGTAGAAATTTTGGATCTGCTTAAAAATGATGACCTTGACTTATTAACTTTTACCAGTTCTTCAACAGTAGATAATTTCATTATTGGTTTAGAAAAATTAATTAAGTCTCAAAATGAATTATTAGAAAATGATTCAAAAGAAATTGATCAAAAAAAATTATGGCAGCGGTTAAAAGAAATTCCAGCTGCTTGTATTGGTCCAGTAACAGCCAATCAAGCTAAAAAGTATGGATTGAATGTTAAAATTACAGCAGCAGAATATACTATTGAAGGTTTATTTGACGAAATTTTAAAATATTATTTATAAATGGAGGTTTTTTAAAATGGATTTAAATAGAAGACCGAGGCGTTTACGCAGTTCAAAAAATATTCGGGATTTAGTAAGGGAAACAAATTTATCTGCAGCAGACTTTGTTAAACCATTATTTGTAGTTAATGGTAAAAATATAAGAGAAGAAATTTCTTCAATGCCTGATAACTATCACTTATCTTTAGACCAGTTGCAAAAGGAAGTTGAAAGACTTTTAGATCTAGGAATTAAAGCAATTATACTTTTTGGGCTGCCTAAATACAAAGATGCAGAAGGGTCCAGTGCCTGGCAGCAGAATGGAATAGTACAAAAAGCTGTTCGACAGCTAAAAAAAGAATTTCCAGAACTTTTAGTGATTACTGATCTATGTTTATGTCAGTATACTGATCACGGCCACTGCGGAATTTTAGAAAACGGTAAAATCAAAAATGATGCAACTTTAAGTAGATTGGCTAAAATTGCACTTTCACATGCAGAGGCAGGTGCAGATATGATTGCTCCCTCAGATATGATGGACGGGAGAGTGGCAAAAATAAGGCAGACATTAGATGAAAATGGATTCAAGGAAATAGGAATTATGGCCTATTCTGCTAAATATCATTCATCATTTTATGGACCATTCCGTGATGCTGCTCATTCAGCACCAGAACAGGGTGACCGCAGCAGTTATCAGATGGATGCTGCTAATTCTGATGAAGCTTTAAGAGAAATAGAATTAGATATTAAGGAAGGTGCAGATATTATAATGGTTAAACCTGCTCTTTCTTATTTAGATATTATTCAAAAAGCCAGTGATAACTTTAATCTACCTCTGGCAGCTTATAATGTAAGTGGAGAATATGCGATGGTTAAGGCAGCAGCGGAAAAAGGATGGATTGATGAAAAAAGTGTTGCTTTAGAAATTTTAACTTCTATTAAAAGGGCAGGTGCAGATATTATCATTACATACTGGGCTGATAGTGCTGTTCAGTGGTTAAATGAATAATTAAAACTTTATAAACAGTAAATGTGTTGGTGTGAAAATATTAGCAAAGGAGTGATTTTGATGAGAGATAAAAGAAAAAAATCCAGTCAAGCTTTTAAGAAAGCAAAAAAATTTATTCCAGGTGGAGTTAATAGTCCAGCTCGAGCTTTTTCGGCTGTGGAAATGGATCCAATATTTATCGAAAAAGGAGATGGGGCCTATCTTTATGATATTGATGGTAATAAGTATTTAGATTATGTAAATTCCTGGGGCCCGATGATTTTAGGCTATAATCCACCCCAGGTAATAAAAAAATTAAAAAAACAGCTCCAAAAAGGTACAAGTTTTGGAGCTCCAACTGAAATTGAAACAGAAATTGCGCAATTAATAGTAGATTTTTATCCTGCAGTTGATAAAGTGAGAATGGTTAATTCTGGTACTGAAGCTACGATGAGTGCGATTAGACTGGCCCGAGGATATACTGGCAGGGATAAAATTATTAAACTTGAAGGTTGTTATCATGGGCATGGAGATAGTCTTTTAGTTGATGCAGGTTCTGGGGTTGCAACTCTTGGTATTAAAGGTAGTCCTGGAGTAACTGAGAATACAGCTAAAGAGACAATAGTAGCTCCTTATAATGATCAGGGGGCAGTTGAAAAAGTTTTTGCTGAATATGGATCTGAGATTGCAGCTATTATTTTAGAACCTGTAACTGGTAATATGGGAGTTATTGCTCCTGAAATAGGTTATTTAGAATTTTTAAGAGAAATTACCCGAAAAAATGGGGCACTTTTAATTTTTGATGAGGTTATGACAGGTTTTCGCCTGGCCCAGGGCGGAGCTCAAGAATTATATGAGATTGAGCCTGATTTAAGTACTTTCGGTAAAATAATAGGTGGCGGAATGCCAGTTGGTGCCTATGCTGGCAAAAAAGAAATTATGGATTATGTTGCTCCTGCTGGGCCAGTTTATCAGGCAGGAACCTTATCTGGTAACCCGATGGCTATGCAGGCAGGATTAGCTACTTTAAAAAAATTAAAAAACAAAAGGATATATGATCAACTAGAAGCAAAAGCAGAAAAACTGGAAAAAGGGTTTAAAACGAATATTAAAAAGCTTAATTTCCCTGCTTATTTTAATCGAGTTGGTTCCATGTTTACTTTATTTTTTACTGAGAAAAAAGTAAAAAATTATCAGGATGTTAAAAACTGTGATTTAGATCTTTTTGCAGCTTATTTTAAAGAAATGATTAACCAAGGTATTTATTTACCCCCATCACAATTTGAGGCTAATTTTATTTCCCTTGCCTTAACTGATGAAGATTTAGAAAAAACTATTACTGCTAATTATCAAGCTTTAAAAAAATTGAAGGCTGGTTTATAAGAATTATATAATTAAAAGTATTTTATACTTTTTAGAATAGCTAAAAAAAGAAAGGAAATTCTGCTCTTATATGGTCAATTCAGCTTTTTGTTTTAAGTTGAAGAAAGAATATATTTAATCTATAATTATAATAATAAAAGAATATAGCTGCAAAAAATATTTTCTGAAAATTTCCTTAAGAAAGAGGGGATTGACTTGGATACTAAAAATGTTAAAAAAGCTGTAGATTGGTATAAAAAGAACAGAAAAAACTATAAAGAACTAACAGAGAAAACTGCTTCTATTATCCGAAAAATATTAAAAGATAATGATATACTTTATCAAAGTTTAGAAAGCAGGACAAAAGATATAAAGAGCTTTGAAAGAAAAGCCAGACGGGACAAATATGTTGATCCTCAAAATGAAATTACTGATCTGGCAGGTATACGTATTATTACACTGTTTGAAAAAGATGTTTACAATATTAGTGATCTGATAAAGGAAAACTTTGAAATCGACTATATAAATAGTGAGGATAAATCTGATCTGCTGGATGCTGACAGAATGGGATATAAATCTGTTCACTATGTTGCCGCACTTTCTGAAAAACATTTGAATATAGAAAAATACAGCAGATTTTCTGGAATGGTTTTTGAAATTCAGCTAAGAAGCATACTTCAACATGCCTGGGCGGAAATTGAACATGACAGAAATTATAAGCTGCAGGGAAACCTGCCCAGACATCTGCAGAGAAGATTTTATTCTCTGGCTGGTATGCTGGAGATTGCCGACAGGGAGTTTAATTCTCTTGCAGAAGAAGTGGAAAAATACAAAAAAGTTTTTAGAGCTGAAAAATAATTATGTGATAAATTTATATAGTAAAAATTTCAATATTCATACTTTTGGCAGCATAATTTAAAAAATGGAGAAAGTTTAGTTATATATTTGTTAATGGAGAAAAAATAATATAAAATATAATTAAATTAGATCCAATTAAAATTGTAATTCAAATAGAAAATTATTTAGCTGGAGGAATGATAAAATGAAAATACCGCCATTTAAAGTAGAAGAGTGGATGAATGAGTATGAAATGGAAGCGGAATATAATATAGCAGAGACATGTGTTGAATCTTTAACTGTTGAGGAACTGCTGGAGCTTTCTGGAGAAGCTGAAGAGAAAATTAACAGGATAAAAGAAATGAAACTGACATATGGTCACATAACAGGATCCCCGGAATTCAAAAAAGAAGTAAGCACTCTTTATCAGACTTTAAATGAAGATAATATTCTTGCCACACATGGAGCAATTGGTGCTAATTTTTTAGCAATTTATTCTCTTGTGGAAAGTACTGATAATGTTGTTTCAGTTTTTCCTACTTATCAGCAGCTTTATTCTATACCTGCCTCATTTGGAGCAGAAGTAAGAAGGCTTAATCTTAAGTATAAAGATGGATTTATGCCTGATCTAAATGAAATTAAAAGTCTGGTTGATGAAAATACAAAGTTAATTGCTATTAACAATCCCAATAATCCTTCCGGGGCTCTGATGAGAGAAGATGTTTTAAAAGAAGTGGTCGAGATAGCTCGCTCAGTTGATGCATATCTGCTGAGTGATGAGGTTTACCGCGGTCTGTACCAGGAAGATATTGAAGTATCGTCTGCAGCTGACCTTTACGAAAAAGCAGTCAGCATCGGGAGCATGTCCAAAGTTTTTTCTCTGGCCGGACTGAGAATGGGCTGGATTGCAGCCGGGAAAGACGTAATTGAACTCTGTCAGCAGCATCGGGACTATACAGAGATCAGTATTGGTATGATAGATGATTATCTTTCTGTAATAGCACTTAAAAACAGAGATAAAATATTTGCTAGAAATACTGAAAAGATCAGAACACAGCTTGAACTGCTGGATAGCTGGGTAAAAAATGAGGAGCTGATAGATTACGTAAAACCACAGGCAGGAACAACAGCTTTTCTAAAATATAATTTAGATATCGGTTCAGAAGAGCTGTGCCGCAGATTATTTGCTGAAAAGGGTGTGCTGGCAGTACCTGGCAGTGCATTTGGAAGAGATGGTTTTTTTAGAGTTGGTTTTGCAGGAAATAAAGATGAACTTGTTAAGGGACTGCAGCTGTTAAAAGAACTGCTGTATGAACTTGCTTAAAAATTTTTGGACTAATGTCTCAATCTGGTTATCAATACAGAAGTAGTTGGGTGAAATTTTTGGAATTCAGCAAATAAATAATATAAATGGTGTGATAAAAATGGTTAAAAAGATAAGTGAGAAGTATTTGAATACTGTAATAGTTGTTTTCTGTTATTTAATTAAAGATGATAAGGTACTGCTTATAAAGAGAAACAATCCACCTGCACAGTATGAATATACTGTAGTGGGTGGAAAAAAAGAAAAAAACGAGAATCTGATAGATGCTTGTAAGCGAGAAGTAGAAGAAGAAACCAATCTTTTAGTTGATAACCTGAAGTTGATGGGAATAATAAACAATTTTATTGATGGACTTGAAGAAGAGTATCTGACATTTTATTTTAAGACTGAAAACTTTACTGGTGAAATAAAATCCAGTCTTGAAGGAAATGTACAGTGGTGTAATATTGAAGAAAGTTTTAAAAAAGAAGGGATAAGTAGATATTATGAGGAAATATCCCCTTTTGTTTTTGCAGGCGAGTTTTTTCTTGGTGATATATTTGTAGATCAGGAAGGAAAAATTAAAGAAGTTAAAATAAAAGCGGATTATTAAAAATAAAAACAGGAAATTTGATTTCTGTGTCTAATTTTATAGAATAGAGAATTGCTATGGATATGGAGGTGAGTTGAATTGTTCAGGAATGCTGGTTTTAATATTCTGCTGTCAGTATTACTAATTGTTGTGATAGCTGTTTCAGTGACGACTTTTAGTCCAGCTGCTTCGGCTGACAAATTATTGGGCCAACTGCTTAAAACCTTTGGCATCGGATTTGTAGTAAGTGAATTTGCAGAACCTATTGATAATTTTATCAATACTCTAACTTTTAACAATGGTGTTCAGGTTGAAACCGCAACAAAGGTGGTGCCGATTGTTACAGTAGGTTCTGGCACTTTTGCAGGAGCAGTACAGGTGTCAGGACCGGCCGCAGAGATTAATAAGGTTCAGGCAGTTGCCCAGCTTGAAGGTGATTTTAGAGATGGTACATTTCGCATTAGAGCACTTGTACCTGTTAATACAAAAAATCCAATTGATATAAAAAATATTGATCGAATCGAAGGAGTGGGTGTAACTGCATTGATCGATGTTGATGTTTAAGCATATAAAATATACCGCTTTCTTATTAAAGTAAGATAGCGGTTTTTTACATGAAAAACTAAAATCATAAAGGGGATAAATATGAATGAAGGACAGTAAAGTATCTAAAATTCCTTATGGACATGTTGGTATAATTGTTCATAAGAGCTGTAAAGATTTGGGGGAAAAGATTGACGGACATCTTGCTGATCGGAGAAAATGGGAATTTAATCAGAGTAACAGCAAATATTTTCTCGAAGCATTAAAAGACAGCTATGTGATTGACAGTGATAGAAGTTATAGTCTGCTAGCAAACCTCGTGGGCTTGCCCCGAGAAAATAGCAGACGGTTTTGAATTTCAATTATTATGTTTAGCTAATAA
>NZ_QPJN01000013.1:0-61466 GCF_003338615.1 Halanaerobium sp. DL-01 | reverse complement strand
TTATTAGCTAAACATAATAATTGAAATTCAAAACCGTCTGCTATTTTCTCGGGGCAAGCCCACGAGGTTTGCTAGCAGACTATAACTTCTATCACTATAAAAACCTAAATAATTTATTTACCTATTTTTAAAGATTCTCTATTTAATTTTATTTTTCTAAAACTATCATCTTAACAAACTACAAAATAAAATATATCGGCGGTAAAACTATTAAAGCAAAATACAGATATATTTATATAAATCAGTTATGATTATTACTTTTTTTAAACTTAATTTTTACTTATAAATTTAGGTTTAAAGATATTTAACAACAGCGGCAGTATTGTTAAAGAAGCAATTGACGAAGTAAACATAGTAACCGCTATTAGAAAGCCAAGATATACAAGTGGATAAAAATTGGAAAAAAGCAGAACTAGAAAACCAGCTGCAACAGAAATTGCATTAAAGATAATGGCTTTTCCGGTTGAACTGAGTGTTTTTTTCGTCACTGTATACAAATCATCTTCTCCTCTTCGTTCTGCATAATATGTGTGAAGAAAATGTATAGTATAATCAACCCCAATACCAATAGCAATTGAGGCAACCATTGCTGTTCCAACATCTAATTTAATTCCCAGATGCCCCATTAAACCAAAGTTAATTATAAGAGAAAAAGCAAGTGGAATTATACCATAAATTCCGGCAATTAAAGATTTAAATGAAACTGAAACAATCAAAAACACAATAATAAATGAAATAATTATACTTCTTGTCTGACTGCTGACAATCAAATTATTTGCTTCAAGTGCCATAGCAGCATTACCTGTTACAGTAGTCTGATATTTTTTAGGAAAATTTTCTTCAGCATATTTAAGTACTTCTTTTCTTACATCTCTAGCTATTAGATTGCTGGGATCATTTAGCTGCAGCAGAATCTGCGCTTTATCCGGCTCTATCTGATCATTTATTAAATCATCTACATTGCCCGAATACAGAAGAAGATATTGAGAAATTAGATTCTGCAGATTTTTCTGGCTTTCCGCATTATATTTTTCCAAATCTGACGGAATCTCATAATATACTGCTGCTTTATAATTAAGCTCTTCCTTTATTAAATCCACCAATTCTACAGCATTTAAATTAGATTTTTCAGCTCTGATGAGAGCAGAATTTAAAATCATTATCATATCATATTCAGACATATTTTTTTCTCTATTAGGGCCAGCCATAACCTGCGGCTGTTTAGTTTTTACACCCTCTCTATCAGCCTGACTTTCAGTATCTTCTTTTTCTTCATTATAGAAACTCGAAGCAGTATCTTCTCCAGATTCATCATAAAAGCTCGTAGCAGTTTCTTCCTCATCGGTAGAATTATAAAAACTTGAAGTAGTTTCTTTCTCTTTATAAAAATTAGAAGTGGTTTCTTCACTTATTTCAGCATCAGATATACTTTCTTCTGTTCTGTCTTTTTCTTCTTCCGGATAGTGCATAACCTGATTCATTCTTTTTATGTAATCTACAATAGAAGTAGTTTTCCCAACCTCTGTAAAATTATCAGTAATATAGTTCTGCATTCTGTCTATTTCTGTCAATATTTTCGGATGGTTGAGATCACCTATTTCCTCTCCCTCAACCATCACCTTCATTATGTTAGTTCCAGAAAAATTTTCATTTATAAAATTATCTGCTCTTCTGATTTCTGTATCTTCTCTAAACATTTCTATTAGTGGTGTATCCACTATAATTTTGTTAAAACCCATAAACGATACAGCAGTTATGATCAAAACAGTCAGCATTATTGAAATTCTCTTTTCTGCATAAAAATCATGCAGACTTCTTATGACAGAAGAAAAATGTTCTCTACCTTTAAATTCTCCATTATTAATATTATCTCTGTACTGATAGGTTAAAATTAAAAGTGATGGAATCAAGAACAGCGCAACTAAAAATGCAGCCGCAATACCAACAGCAGTAAAAATTCCAAAAGTTTTGATAGGCACGATGTCACTGGATGCCAGTGATCCAAAACCTACAGCTGTTGTTAAAGCCGCCAGAAAAACAGCTTTCTCCATCTGATTAACAGTTTTTAAAACTATTTTTTTCTGTTCTTCTGTACTCAGCTCACCGTTATGATCATTAATATAATCATAATAATGGCTTAAAATATGAATTCCATATGCACTTCCCACTGCAATTAAAAGTACAGGTATAACTGTAGAAACAAGTGTCATATTAATCCCCAAAAACGCCATCAGTCCAATCGACCAGATACTGCTAATTGATACAGTCAACATTATTAAAAAAACTGCAAAAATTTTATCGAAAAATAAATAGAGAGTAATAATCAATACGGCAATTATAAATGGAATTAAATATTTAATATCCTGTACCATATTATCGCCCATCAGTACATTGATGGCTGTAGATCCAGAAATATAACTTTCAATTCCGCTCTGTTTATATTTGTCTGCTGTCTCTTTAATCTGATAATAAGCCTGTCTTTCTTCATTATTATTTAAATCTTCATCAAGAGAAATTAAAATCTGGGTAGCCTTAAAATCTTCAGAATAAAGGTTATTTTTATATAGATCCCAGCTTAATATTTTTTCTTTAATATTTCTTATATCTTCTTTTCCTTCTGGCAGTTCTTCAACCAGTTCTTCAACAATCATACCTTCAGAACTTCCTTCTATAAAATCAACATTTGTAATAGATGTCACTTCATCTACAAATTTTATTTTTTCAAACTCTGAAGACATATTATCAATAATACTGAGATTGTTTCTATCAAAAATACTGCCTCTTGTAACTTTAACAGCTGCCACTATACTGTCACTTTCTCCAAAAATATCTTTCATTCTATCATTTTGAACCTTTGTAAAATGATCATCAGGCAGGAAAACTTCAATATCATTGTTAATCTCTACTTTAGGAATCTGAAAAGCAAAAAATATCGTTATCAATAAAATTACTATTACTATTATTTTATTATATTTTAAAATTTGATTCATAGTTCCTACCTCCATCAGCTTATTAGCTATTTTGAACCATTTGATACATCTTTTTTAGAGTTTTAATTACAACTTCTGCATCTTCTTCCGGTATTTCACGTAAAAATATCTTAAACCACTGCTGATAAATATGTTCTATTTCTTCTCTTTTTTCTTCTGCTTTTTTACTTAAATATATTAAATTAGCTCTTCCATCAGAGGGGGATTTATTCCTTCTTAGATATTTTTTCCTCAGCAGTGTCTTTATAGAACGAGATACTGTTGCTTTATCAACCCCAAGACATTCTTCCAAAGCTTTTTGATTAATACCATCTCCATCTTTGTATAAATGTATCAATATATTGCCTTCACTGTGATTTAAATTATGTTTTTCAAGTAATTCATCCACAAACTGGTCATGATCTTTATATAATCTGGCTATCCATTTTCCAATAGGAGCACTTATATACATATAATTCACCTCTAATTCTGTTGCATATGCAACTATCTCAATCAAAGAATAACATATTTTAGTTGCAGCTGCAACTAAAAATTTAAAATATATTACCAGTTATAAAAACTAAAAGCCCCCTTTTATATGAGGGGGCTAAATGTTCATTAAAAAATTTTACTGTTACTATTATTCTACTGTGTTATTTCATTTTCTGCCTGGCTTAATTCTGAAGCAAAATGTACAACACTGAATACTACAACAGCTGTTACAGTGTTTATAACTGCTGCCGGCAGAACCACTGTGGAAAACAATACGGTAAATGGTCCTGGAAGACCTACTATAAAAGCTGCTGTTCCGAGAAATACAGCTCCACTTACCAGTGTTCCCATAAAAGTAATTATAGCAGTTGACAGCTTAACTGAAGGAAGTTTTAAAATTAACGGTATCAGAGGATAAATAATTAAAAAAGTGACTAGTTTATCCACCATATTGGCCAGCTGACCTCCCGGAAAACCGGTTGTTAAAGCAGTAAAAATACCTGTCGATACTGCTACCAAAAATCCAAGTTTAAAATCCTGCTTGATAATCAACAAAATAAACATCATAGCCAGAGCAAAATCCGGCTTCATCCCCAGTACAATTGGTGGAAAAAGTGCGTGTAAAATAAAACCAATCGCCACCAAAAGTGCTGCCTGTGCTAAGTCTTTAGTTTTCATCTCAACTCATCTCTCCTCATTTTTTTTTGAAAAACTAATCTAATCTCGTCTCTTCTCTAAAACTAAAATCAGCTAGAACATTAATTACTAATATTATATATTATTTAAAAATAAATGTCAAAATATTTTATGTTTATGTACCGGGTACGAAAAGGCCTTTTCGTACCCGGTACAAATGAAAATATTCACATATTTATTCTGATCTCAGCTGAACTACAAGTTTTCTATTTAAGTCTGCCAGTAGACCCTGCTTCCCTGCCATAAGGCTGTATTCTTTATATAGCATATCTGTAAATACATCTTCCGCATACCCACCATCAATAAGTTTTTCATCGGAAAGCGTATTTCTCATTGCTGAAAACATTTTTTCGATAAATATAGATGTGAATTCTGCAGCAGTTTCTTCAAGCTTTTGACCATTTTTAACTGCATTTTTTAGCTCAGCTGACTTTCTCGTTTCCATCTGCTGCAGAGCTGAATATCTGGCACTGCTGTCTAAATTATTTATCTGCATAGCTTAAACCTCCAGCATTTTATATTATTTCCAATTTAGCATGTAGTGCACCGGCTGCCTTTATCTTCTGTATTATTGAAATTATATCTCTTGGTGTAGCACCTATTGCATTTAATGCAGTTACTAAATCTTCAATTGTTGTCTGCTGCCCTACTACCATCATATTACCTTCTTCACCCTCTTTAACTTCTATCTGCACATCTTCTGTTACTTCTGTTTCACCTGCACTTAATGGAGGTGGCTGGGAAACTTCTGTATCTGTTGTAATCTTAACAGATAGATTTCCGTGTGCAACAGCAACTGTAGAAATCCTCACATTATGGCTGAAGACAACCGTACCGGTCCTTTCATCTATAACAACTTTTGCTTCCAGTCCAGGTCTAACCTTAAGATTATTTACCTCTGCAATAAATTCTACAACTTTATTTGAATAGTTTGCTGGTATTTCTATATTTACAGTAGATGAATCCTGAGCTCTGGCTATATCTGGTGATGAAAATTTGCTGTTTATCATTTCTGCAATTTGACCTGCAGTTTCAAAGTTTGGATTATCCAGTACATAGGTAAGACTGTTTCCGTGTAAATTAACCGAAAGTTCTTTTTCTATCATAGCCCCACCAGGGATCCTCCCCACGGTCGGATGATTTTCTCTCTGGGTATTTCCACCACCGCTGACATTATAGCCTCCAATAGAGATAGCTCCCTGTGCAGAGGCAAAAACTTCTCCATTTGGAGCTTTTAGTGGAGTCATAAGAAGTGTTCCTCCCTGAAGGCTTTCAGCATCACCAATGGAACTGACAGTTACATCTATCTGATCTCCGCTGTGGACAACTGGAGGCAGTTTGCCGGTAACCATTACAGCAGCTATATTTTGGCTTGCAACCTGTCCAGAATCAACATATATACCAAAATTCCGCAGCATATTCGCCACACTCTGTACTGTTGACTGACTTCTATTGGAATCACCACTATCATTTAGACCAACAACTATACCATAACCTATCAGCTGATTTTCGCGCATTCCTTTAATTCTGGTTATATTTCCTATTTCAACAGATGGTTCTGCTGCTGTGGTAGAAAACTGAAAAGTAAAAAGAACCATTATTAATAAAGCCACCACTTTTATTTTAATCTTTAAAGTAAATTTCAACAATATATCCCTTCTTCCATTAAAAGATGAAGTTAAACAGTCTGCCCAGCAGTCCCGGCTGCTGTTTGTCCCCCACAGGACCTTCACCTTCATATTCAATCTCTGCCTGAGCAATATTTTTTGAAGAAACATTGTTCTCAAAATCAACATCCTCAGGGCGAACTACACCTGACAGTTTAATAATCTGTGTTTCTCCATTGATCTTAACAACCTTTCTTCCCTCTATCTTCAGATTTCCATTTTTGGTAATTTCAACAATTTCTGTTGTGATATCAGCTGTCAGGGTACCGCTTCTCTGTGTCTGTCCATCGGCAGAATCAGAATCAGAATAACCGAAACCAAATGAATCAAGAAAATCTAAAAAACCTGTTCCAGCAGATCCATCAACACTGTTTGACTGACTTGTATCAGTGTTGGCAGTCTGGATCGCACTTGCATCTTCTTCTATCACAACTGTTATTATATCTCCAGAGCTGTAATCTGGATAATCATTATAAAATCCAGAACCATCTTCACTCCAGAGAGATTTACCACAAACTGCTGAAGTAAATATTATTAGAAAAAGAAGCAGAATAATAACCACCTTATTTTGTATTAACATTTTTCCACCTCATTTTTGCGAAAACTAAACAAATTTATTCATTTTTTCACCAGACAAAACAAATTTTTATTTGGACATAAATCTGACTTCAGAAGCTGAAATTACCTCTGCCTGAAAGCGAAACCCTGTCTGTGGATTTTCAACTTCTATTATATCTCCCAGTTTGCCTCGCCCACGGGCAGTGACAAAAGCAGTTACAGATATATTATTTATCTCTACAACTGCTTTAACTCTGTCTCCCCACCTGACCAAAACAGGATCTTTAAAATCATCATAGGAAAGATAGCTCCCAGCAGGAAGCGACCTTCTAAATACTTTTCCATTGATTTTTTTATTATTCCATTCAGAAACAAGATTGTTTTTGTCAGAATAAACTTCATCTTCCACTTTCTCAAAATCTTCTCTATTAATTTTTTCTCCATGATTAAATCTTCTTTTTGCTTTAAATACTGTCATTTTGACCCCCAGCTTTAAAGGCACATATATTTTTTTATACTGACTGCCATTCTGATATATTTCTAACACTACAAGTATTTGGCCCAGTTTTAAATTATAATTATCATTTATAATAATCTCATATTCTCCAGCTGGTATCATTATTGGGTCAGGCTGACTGTTAATTTTTATCAGTATCTTATCTTTATCAATATTTGCCTTCTTTTTCAGCTGTTTTTTCACTACTTCTGCTATTTGTTCAGCTGTAATTTGGCTGCTGTTTCTCTTCACAACTATATCTGAAGGCATAGTTAATTTAAAATCATTATTATTATATCCGAGATTTTTTATGGAAATTTCTACAAGAGCCTGACTGAGTGTTTTTTCATATCCAGGCAGTGGTGCCCTCCCAAAATCCAATTTCTTTAACTTTTTTAGCTCTGCTGCAGAAAGATCTCCTGCCTCTATTATCGATATCTCTTCTAAAGTAATCCTGTCCGAATTAATAGAAATTTCCGGTGGTATTGAAATATCAAAGGCCTGAACATTAAAACTAAAAATCAGCAGCAGAACCAGCAGCAGTATTTTTTTTAGCATTATATTATATTCACCCTTTTTAATACTATCTCCTCAGCTGATTGGCAGTCTGAAGCATCTCATCTGCTGCAGTTATCGCCTTTGAATTAACTTCATAAGCTCTCTGTGCAGCTATCATATTTACCATTTCTTCCACTACTTTTACATTTGACATTTCCAGAAAGCCCTGGCTTATTGTTCCATATCCCTCTTCTCCAGGCACACCTGCTCTTGGATCACCAGAAGCACTTGAAATAGAAAACTGATTTCTTCCTTCACTGATGAGTCCGGCAGGATTTGCAAATCTGTAGAGTTCAATTTCTCCAATCTGCTGTACTGTACCATCCGGATTTTTTACATTAACAGCACCATCAGAAGTAACCGATATACTTGTAGATTCTTCCGGGATAACTATTTGTGGAGAAAGAATGTATCCATCTGCTGTAACCACCTGACCTGTGCTGTCTCGTTTAAATGAACCATCTCTAGTATAGACATAACTTCCATCAGGCCGCATTACTCTAAAAAACCCGTCTCCTTCTATAAGAAAATCCAGTGGATTATCTGTATTCTGAACATTACCAGGAGTAAACATTTTTTGAGTGCTGTTTACTTTTGTCCCATGTCCTACTTCTATTCCGACCGGAATTTGGGCTCCACTAGTATTAGGAGTTCCCGGCTGTTTTATCTCAGAATACATTAAATCTGCAAAATTTACCCTTGTCTTCTTAAATCCACTTGTGTTTACATTGGAAAGATTATTTGAAATAACATCTATATTGGTCTGCTGAGAATTCATTCCTGTTGCAGCAGTCCAGAGTGCACTAATCATATTTCCACCTCATTTTAATTGTAATTTAACACCATATCTATCAGTCAACGGTGTCTGTTTCAGCTTCCTCTTTGAGGTCCAGCTGAATTTGATTCTTTATGCTTTACCAACTTCATTAATAGCTTTACCCAGACTGTCATCTATACTTGAGATGACTTTCTGACCTGCTTCATAATGGCGGGTCGTTTTAATCATATTGACCATTTCTTTTACAATTTCAACATTTGAGTTTTCAAGATATCCCTGCAGAATAACAGCATCGGTTGCTGCCGGCATTTGTGCTTCATCTGCTGGAACATAAAGATTGTCACCTTCCTGAATTAAGCTTTCCTCTTCCGGAAAATTAACAACTGCAATTTCTGCTCCTTGAAGTCCACCAGAAAACGAAAGCTGGCCCTGTCCATCAATAAAAAATTCGCGTTCTGGAATTGTCTGTACCGGCTCACCATTTATGTCAAGCAGCTGATAACCAGACTGTGTAACTATTTCTGAATTTCTATTAAGTGTAAAATTACCATTACGCGTATAGCGTATTCCGCCAGGTGTTTGGACAGCAAAAAATCCTTCTCCCTGAATAAAAAGATCCAGCTTATTTCCTGTTTTCCGCAGATCACCCTGACTCATATCTTTAAATTTTCTTTCAGTATAAACTCCAGAAGAAATAGACCCAATTTCGCGGTTTTTTTCTCCTGCTTCAATTTTCTTAAGCAGCATTTCTGGGAAAGACCTTTTAAGACTGCCTGCCCTTTTAAAACCAACTGTACCTGCATTTGCAAGATTATTAGCAGTAATACTGCTCTGTTTTTCAGCAGCTAACATTGCTGCCCCAGCTGTATAAAGTCCTTTTATCAAAATTTTTCACCCCCTTTATAAAGTTTTTTGTCTTAATTCTCCATTTACCTCTGTAAAACACGATTCTGCAGTTTTATTTTGAATTATCAGCTTATCCTTACTGCTTAAAAGATGAACTCCGGGAAAAACTAATTCATTAATTTTTATCTCTCCTTTTACATTATTAGATAGCTGCAGCTCCAGATCTTCTATTTCCTCTTTTAGATTCTTTTCTTTCTTTTTCAGCTCTTTTTCGGTTTCCAAAAATTTATTAAACATCACTATTTTATCTTTGGTCAGCTTTATACCCTTGTTTTTCAACTGTTTCAACATTCTAATTCCTTTCATCACTTTATCTAAGTTTTTTTTAAGTGACTCCATCTCATCTTTTTTTTCTTTATATTTAGCATGAATTCCCGGATCCAGTCCTACCTCCAATATGGTTTTTGTTGCAAGGCTTGAACCAACAATATTAGCTTCAATTAAACTGTGTGCTGATGCTTTTCCACCTACAATTAAACCCTTTCCACCTTTGACGACAATTCTATCTTTTGCCTTCAGCTCACTGTGCATAGATGCATCATGAATCATAATTTTTTCAGCTGTAATACTTCCGTTTTCAACAAAACGAACCCTTACTTCACCTTCAGCTTCAATTTTTCCTTTACCTCTGCCCAAAAAACCTTTTTTGATACTCACATTTTGGCTGCTTTTAATTTCTGCAGCTCCAACATTACCCTGTATATCTATATCTCCAGCTGCTTTAACAATAAAACCTTCTCTAACATCACCACTTATTTTAACACTTCCCAAAAAATCAATATTACCTGTAGTTAGGTCTACATCACCTTTTATATTCAGCACAGGTCTTACATGAACCTTATCTTTTTCTTTTATTACCTGGCCGTCAATAGCTGCATAAACACACAAATCTTTTTTTACAGTGTTTTTCCCTCTGGGAAGTTTTTTATCTTTTACAGGCTGAGGTTTAACTTCATCTCCTTTAACATTTCTGCCCGGTTTACCTTTCTGGGCCGGAATTTTTGTCAGAAGCTTTTCTCCCTTTTTAACATTTGTTATCAAATTTCTGTTGTGAAAATCCATTGTTCCATCCTGACGCAGAGTTCCAACATTTTTTTCTTTTTGTTCAAAATGATAGATCAATTCTGAATCTTTACCTGCTTCAGGTTTTTTCCCTTCAGCTATTAATGTTTCATTAACGGGAATTCGATTTTCAATTATCTTCTTGATCTGGTCTTCTTTTAAACCAAAACAAATATCTTTTTCTTCCAGCAGTATTTTTACATCTTCATAATGAATAATACTGCTCCCATTACCTGGATCAAAGCTCATAAATGCTTTCATTCTGTCATCAGAAATCTTTAAACTAATTTTGTCGTCTTCATCTAAATCTTTAATTCTTGGAGCAATTGTAAACCAATCTTCATATCTATCCTGAAATCTTTCCTCAAGCAGCTCAGAATCTACTTCTACAATATTTTTTTCCTGCAAAGAATCCTTTATATCAGACAGTGAAATATCACTATCATAATTTATCTTAATTTTTACATCACTATCAGTAAATTTAAGAAGATATTCTTTTCCGTTAAATTGATTTTTGTTTTTATTCAATTTGATTCACCTGCTTTTCATTAGAAAAAATATTCTTTACTTCTGCTCAACATTCCTCTGAGTCGGCGGACAATCTGTTTATGTAGCTGAGATACTCTGGCCGGACTAATATCCA
The DNA here is from genome assembly GCF_003338615.1 of Halanaerobium sp. DL-01. Lineage (NCBI taxonomy): Bacteria > Bacillati > Bacillota > Clostridia > Halanaerobiales > Halanaerobiaceae > Halanaerobium > Halanaerobium sp. DL-01. The sequence continues at coordinate 50,641 of NZ_QPJN01000013.1, read as the reverse complement.
TTATTTCTGCTATCTCTAACTGTGTCAGTTCTTCATAGTAATACAGCTGGACAAGAAGTTTTTCTCTTTCTTTGAGGCTATCAATTTTTTCAGCCAGCAGTTCTACTGCATCTTCTTCTTCCATTTTAGAAACTGGCTTATCTGCACCTGAATCTATAAGCTGTATCAATTCTGAGCCATCATACTCATAAGACAGCGATATCCAGTCAGATAGATATTTGCGGTAAAGTATGTCTTCAATTTTTTCTATATCCATATTCATTATTTCTGCTAATTCACTGTTTGAAGGGTCACGGCCCTGATCATTTTTAAAATCTAATTTTCTTTCCTCTATTAATTTAATCTGTCTCCTCATGCTGCTGGGAAGCCAATCCTGACTTCTTAAATGATCAAAAATTTCTCCTTTTATACGCGGCAGTGCAAAGGTGGAAAAATTAATATTTCTGCTCCAGTCAAAATTTTCTACAGCTTCTATCAGACCAATGATTCCATAGCTTTCCAGATCATCTCTATCTATATGATCAGGCAGTATAACACTTATTCTGCCTGCAGCATATCTAACAAGATTAATATGTTCTAAAATAAGAGCTTCTCTGGCCTGCATATCATCCTGTTCTTTATACTTCTGCCATAGTTTTTCATTATTAGGCATAATAATCTTCCTTTTTTTGATTATTAATCTTCCCTCTGAGTATATTCTATTTCAGGAGGATTAATTGGTGAAAACCCATCATCTTCCGCATTTCCTTCGTCAGATTCTTTAGTATCTGATTGATTTTTATCTTTACTTTCATTACTTAAATCAGAACTATTTTTACTACTGCGGTCTTTCAAAATTGAAGTTAAAAGAAATATAAGATTAAATATCAGCACAAAAATAATAGTTCTATTGATACTTTTAAAAAAGACTGTTTTTAGTTCCATTTTATTTATTAAATAATATATTGTATTTAAAACATAAAATATAAAGCCAAATAAAATTGATTTAAAAAGCATTTAACTTAATCCTTTTTTTCTGTTTTCTCGCTGATATGCAAATATCCACTGAATAATCTCTTCTCTTAAATTCTCTTCAATATCTTCAAATTTAATTCCAAGTTCCCAGCTTTTGTGATCTTTTTTATGTGATCTCACAACAGAAGCACTGATCAGCTCTTTTTCCTTTAAAATATTTTTGAGCTCAACCTTAATTTTCTGACCTTTATCAAAATGTTCATCTACTTCTATTTTAATTCCTCCCCCACTGATATCAAGCAGTCTTGCTTCCATAAGCTTCTCTTCTTCCTGACTGTATATAGTTATTTGTCCACTGACTTCAAGGCGGAAATAGTCTCTGCGCTGAATTCTGATTATGTTTTCCGGTTTTTCTATATAGAGAAGTGGAAATGGTTCTTTTAATCTCTTTTTTACTCTGCTCTTAAACTTATATGCTGCCCTCTCTGTTGTAAAATAGACTTCAATATCCTGGTTGATCCTAACCGGCAAAGACGCTCCTTCCCGATACAGGCCAGTAATAAGAATTCCGCCCTTTTTTATATCAGCAACTTTGCTTAAATATTTACCCTTGTAAAGTCCAGTCAAAATTTCTATTTCTAATTTTTGATTAATTTCTGGTAATTTCATCATCTTCAACTCCAGTGATTATTTCCTGCTGCTGTTAAAAAATCCTATCATTTTGTAAAAATAGCTTTTAACACCTTTGCTCTGCTTTTCTCCTTCTTCTCCACTAATTTTTTTAGCTAACTTTTCAAAATCTTCTGCTGCAGATCTTCCAGCATATATTTCAGAAAAAGGCCTCTGCTTTTTTACAGCAGTGCTGATATTTCTGTCGTGAGATATCTGGCCGACTAAATCCAGCTCAATGTTTAGATATTTTTTAACTGTCTTTTTCATTCTTTCGGCAGTTTTTTGGGCATCTTTTTTTCTATCGACCTGATTTAATACAAGTTTAACTGATTTATCAAAATTATATTTTGCCAGTATTTTTATAAGGCTGTAGCTGTCCATTACAGATGTTGGTTCTGTAGTAAGAACCAAAAGAAGCTCCTCTGCAGAAAGAATTGTACTGACTATATTTTTACCTGCTCCTGCACCTAAATCAATCAGCAGATAATCATAATCTTTTTCCATTTCTCCAGCTATATTAATTATTTTGTTCATCATATCTGTATTAAGATCTATAAAAGTGTCATCTCCAGTAATTCCGCTGAGAATACTAATTCCACTTGGATCTTTGACAATTGCTTCCTGAAGGGTACATTCTCCCCTCAAAAGATGCCCCATATCATAAATTGGACTGATATCGAGCATAATATCCAGATTTGCCATTCCAATATCACTGTCAATTATCAGCACTTTTTTTTTCAGCCTGGCTAAATTATAAGCCAGATTAACGGTAAGGGTTGATTTACCAACACCACCTTTGCCGCTGGCAATAGCTATTGTCCTAGCTCTACTCTTATGCCTAATGGAATTATTATCACCACTGTTTTCCAGCATCTTTTCTTTTTTCTTTTGAACTATTTCTTTTAATTTTGCAGCCTGACTAAACATGATAATCACCAAATAAATATTTAAATAATATTTCCGGGCAGGCCGGATTAATGTCTTCTGGAACATCCTGTCCAAAAGTTAGATAAGAAAATGGAAGATTATATCTTTCTTTAATATTAATTAAGTCGCCATAGCTGCCTGTCTCATCAAGCTTTGTCAGCAGTATTTTATCCGGATTCATTTTTTCGAAGCGCTCAATAATATTATACATGTCCCTGCTCTTAATATTCAAGCTGACAAGAAGGTGAACTTCATCTATTATCTCGTTTTCAGTGTAATCCTTAAGTCTACCCAGCTGAAGCTGATCTTTCCAGCTGCTGCCAGGAGTATCAATAAATATTAGATCACAGTTTTTAAACTTACCCTCTATCATAGATTTAAGTTTACCACTGCTGTAGCATACTTTAAAGGGAATATCTATTATATTGCTGTATGTCTGCAGCTGTTCTACAGCAGCTATTCTGTAGGTGTCTGCCGTTATTAAACCGACTTTTTTGTTTTTATCTACTGCAAAATAAGCTGCTATTTTGGCAATTGTTGTAGTTTTACCAACTCCTGTAGGACCAATAAATGAAACAACCTTTCTCTTTTTATCTATTTTTATAGGTGAACAGTCGGCAAAATATTTGCGGCTGAATGATTCTATTTTTTCGCTGTAATTATCATTAAGTGGAAAACCTGCACCTTTATTCAGCTTATTAATAAAAGAATTTAAACAATCTTCTTCTACTCCCTGATGGAAAAGATGATTATATATTTTAGTATTTTTGTAGCTTTCCTTGATTTCTTTTTCGACACTAATCTCTGCTTTATGATCTTCTTCTATCTTCTCATCTTTTTTTCTTTCAGCTGAAAAATCAGCTCTTTCTTTATTTTTATCCTCTATATTTTTAGATTCTATTTTTTCTGCTTTAGGTGCTTCTGTTTCACTTTTTAATAATTCTTCCGGTCTGTCAGGCAGCTTTTCTTTAACTAATTCTTCTTTTTTTCTGCTGACCCTGCTGTCAACCGGCTGATAATGGGGCCGGCTTTTTTCTTCAAGTGCTGCCAGTACTTCAACAACTGTTTTTCCAAAAAATCCAAAAATACCGCCTTTTTGAAATTTTCTTTTTTCTATAATAATTGCTTCTGGACCCAGATCAGCTTTTACTTTGAATATTACATCCTGTATTGTTTCTCCAGTATATTTCTTTATTTTCATCTATTTAACAACCCCCTGTACTTGAAGATCAACATCAGGTTCAAGTTCATTAAATGACAGAACAATTAAATCTTCAAATGTTCTGTGTACCAGTTCTTTAATTGGACGCCTGATCATAGGTGATGTCAGTAAAATTGGATCATTACCTTTTTCTAAAAGTTCTTTTGCCTGTTCTACGATTTGATTGATAATATTCTGTGCCTGGGCGGGCTGTAGAGATAGATAATTGCCCTGATCAGACTGCTCCAGTGCATTGACCAGCTGTTCTTCTTTTGCTGGATCTATGGTAAATACATAAAGGGTATTGTCTGGCCCTGTAAATTGACTGCTTATCTGACGTGATAGTGCCTGTCTTACATATTCTGTCAAAACAGTTATATCATTTGTTCTTCCTGCATGATCAGCAAGTGTTTCCAGTATTAAAACAAGATTTTTAATCGGTATATTCTCCCAAAGAAGATTCTGCAGTATTTTCTGTATTCCACCCAAATTCATCTTATCCGGTATAAGTTCATCTATAACTGCTTTCTGATCATCCTTAATATTATCTATAAGTTTTTTTACTTCCTGTCTTCCCAGCAGTTCGTGGGAATGTTTTTTTATAACTTCTGTCAGGTGGGTAGCCAACACTGAGCTGGGGTCTACCACTGTATAATTTGCCATTTCTGCTCTTTCTCTATCTTCTTCCTCAATCCAGATCGCAGGTGTACCAAAGGCAGGTTCTTCTGTTTCAATTCCTTCGATTTCTTCTAGAGTATGACCTGGATCCATGGCCAGATATTTATCTGCATAAAGTCTATATCTGCTTATTTCTACCCCCTGCAGCTTAATACAGTATATATTTGGCTCAAGCTGAAGATTGTCAACTATACGTACAGGTGGTAAAATAATACCAAGTTCAGCTGCAATCTGCTTTCTAATAACTGAAACTCTTTCCAGAAAATCTCCACCCTGTTTTGGCAGAACAAGTGAAATTAGATTATATCCTACTTCTATTTCCAGCTTATCTACTTTAATTAGCTGTTTTAACTCCTCCTGTCTTGCTTCCTGTTTTTGGGCTTCACTTATCTGTGTTTGTTCTGGAGATTTTTCAACAGCTTTTTCCTCTACAGATGCATTTAACATTAAATATCCCATCACAGCTATAAATACTGCTAGAAAAATAAAAGGAAGTGTCGGCAGCCCAGGTACAAATCCTAAAACAGTGAGAACTGCAGCAGCTATAAATAAGGCTTTGGGCTGTTTGAGAAGCTGATCTGTCATCTCCTGACCCATATTATTTTCAGAAGCTGATCTTGTAACAACCATACCTGTGGCAGTAGAAATAAGCAGAGCAGGTATCTGTGATACCAGTCCATCTCCTACTGTCAGCAGAGTATATGTCTGTGCTGCTTCTGCAAAACCCATATTCTGCTGAATCATACCAATTATTAAACCACCGATAATATTTATAAAAGTTATAATTATACCGGCAATTGCATCTCCTTTAACAAATTTACTGGCACCATCCATAGCTCCATAAAAATCTGCTTCTTTCCTTATTTTAGCTCTTTCATATTTAGCTTCCTTCTCATCTATAATACCAGCATTAAGATCAGCATCTATGCTCATCTGTTTACCCGGCATTGCATCAAGTGTAAAACGAGCAGCAACCTCAGCAACTCTTTCTGCACCTTTGGTAATTACTATAAACTGAATTACAATCAAAATTAAGAATATTATAAGTCCAACAACATAGTTGCCTCCGACAACAAAATTACCAAAACTCATGATAATCTCACCAGCATATCCCTGTCCAAGTATCAGCCTTGTTGTCGATACATTTAATCCCAGCCTAAATAGGGTTGCAAATAGGAGCAGTGATGGGAAAACAGAGATATCAAGAGGCTCTATTGTATAAATACTGACCAGAATTATAACCATGGAAAATGTAATGTTTGCTGCCAGCAGTATATCCATCAGCACTGTGGGCATAGGTATAATGAACATGACAATTATACCTACTACCATGAGAGCAAATATAATATCACTATTTTTTGTTATCTTTGCGTATACTAAACTATTATCCACTGCTGAGATTAACCTCCATTAATACGATTATTTTCCTTAAATACATGTGCCAGCACTTCAGCCACAGCCTGATAAAGCTCAACTGGAACCTGATCACCAATCTCTGTCATTGAATTTAAAGAGCGGGCCAGCGGCTTGTTCTCCACAATCTCTATTTCAAGTTCTTTTGCTTTTTCCTTAATCTTTTCAGCAACAAAACCTTCACCTTTGGCAGCAACTATCGGTGCATCCATTTCATCAAGATCATACTGAAGAGCTACTGCAATATGGGTTGGATTTGTAATAACAACATCTGCATCTTTTACTGCATTCATCATCCTATTTAAGCTAAACTGCCTCTGCTTTTCTCTTCTTTTCTGGAGGATAACAGGATCTCCCTCCATTTCTTTTCTCTCCTGTTTGACCTCATATTTTGACATTTTGAGATCTTTATTGTGCTGCCATCGCTGATATAATAGGTCAAAAATGCCCAGCAAAACCATGGCAGCAATTATAGTAAATCCCATTTTGCTGATCAGCAATGCTATTTCTGCAAGTGCAAGATTTAGACTCTGATCTAGAGATCTTCTGAAAATAATAATATTATTTTTTAGAAAACTTTGAGCTATAAATGTTATTATTCCCAGTTTTAAAAGTGATTTTAAAAATTCCACAAATCCTCGAAGTGAAAAGATATTTTTTAACCCTTTTATAGGATTCAATTTTTTAATATCTGGCGCAAGATTTTTTGTTGTAAATAGTGGTCCTATCTGTAAAAAGTTTATAAAAAAACCAACTACAGCAGTAACTATAAGCACCGGATAAATAGTTTGAACTGTATAAATCATTGCATCCTGCAGCAGTCTGCCGGCTGTATCCACTGAAAGTGGATCTACAATAAGAGCTGAAAAATATCTTTCAATACCTGCCATTACATTGAACATTATCTCCTGCATAAAAAAGTAAAGAAACAAAAAACTGGCCAGTAGGGTAAATGCCTGACTAATCTCTTTACTTTTAGCAACATTACCTTTTTCCCTTGCCTCACGTTTCCGCTTCGGCGTTGGCTCCTCTGTTTTTTCTCCAGTTCCATTATCAGGCATTTAAATCTCCTCTATTCTGGTGCAAGCAGTTTAAATAAATCACCAATTTCATAAATTATATCCATAATAATTTGACTGTAAAAATGAGTTAAAACACCTAAAAGCAAAAACAGCACTACCAGACCAGCCATTATTTTTACCGGCAGTCCAATAATAAAAAGATTCATCTGTGGTACAGCTCTGGCCAAAAAAGCAAGTATAATATCTATCACGAAAACAGCTCCCACAATTGGAAGAGCCATTTTTACCGCCAGCACAAACATATCTGCACTTCTGCGGAAAAAATACTGCCAGATTTGCTCACCAAAATTTATCCGTCCCGGGGGTATTATTTCAAATGAAGAAAAAAGCTGCCTTATTAAAAATAAATGCCCATTTACTGACAGAAATATAAGTGTTATCAATATATTTTTAAACTGACCAATCACCGGTGAATTGGCCCCTGTAAAAGGGTCAACAACATTTGCGATCCTGAAACCCATCTGCATATCAATAAACTGACCCGCCATCTGTACAGCTGAAAATACTAAAAAAACAGCAAATCCCATAAAAAGTCCAATACTAATTTCACTCATAATATTTATAAGCAGCTGAATAGGTTTTAAGTTAAATTCTATTTGATACATCTGCTGCAGAATTGGATATGTAAAAACCGCCAGAGCTACAGCAAGAATGATTTTAACTCTATTTATTATTACCTGACTGCCAAAGATAGGTGTAATCAGCATCATGCCAATATAGCGGATCATAATCAGTACAAAAAGATATATAGAATTATTGCCTAAAAATTCTGCTCCCATCTATCATCAGCCCCCCACATACAGGGGTATATTCCGCAGCAGTTCCTGCACAAATTCCACAACAGTTCTCATAATCCAGGGTCCAAAAAACCCGATTGCAGCCAGAACTGCAAATATTTTTGGTACAAAAGCAAGTGTCTGCTCCTGAATCTGAGTTGTTGCCTGTATTACAGCAACTATCAGACCGGTAATTAGACCTGCACCAAGAACAGGCAGTATAACTTTTAGCACAATATAAACAGCCTGGCGGCCTATGTCAACCACAAGAGCTTCATTCAAAATACTGCCTCCTTACTAATTAAAAGTCTGTACAAGTGAACCAATTAGTAAATGCCAGCCATCTGCCAGTACAAATAGAAGAATTTTAAAAGGTAAAGATATTATAACAGGTGGAAGCATCATCATTCCCATTGACATCAGAATACTGGCAACTATCATATCTATCATTAAAAATGGTATGTAAATTAAAAAACCTATTTGAAAAGCAATTTTTATTTCATTAACCAGAAAGGCAGGAATAAGAACATAAGTGGGAATATCATCCCGAGTTTCAGGTCTCTCCATTTTCGCCATATCAGTAAAAAGTGCCATTGACCTCTCATCAACCTGATCAAACATAAAATTTCTAACCGGAGTTAATGTGTTTTCATAAGCAGTTTCCAGAGAAATTTCTTCATTGAGATAGGGCTGAAGTGCATCCTGATTTATTCCCTGCCAAACAGGTGCCATAATAAATATAGTTAAGAATATTGCAATCCCAATTAAAACCTGATTTGGCGGCATATTATTTAATGCCAGAGCCCGCTTCAAAATTGAAAACACAATTATTATTCTGGTAAATGAAGTAAATAATATAATAACAGCAGGAGCAAGAGAAAGAACTGTCAGCAGAAGTAGTATTCTCAGTGACAGAACAAGATCATCTGCTTCATTACCACCACTGTTCATTTCAAAACTAAATTCAGGAAGATTAAAATTCTGTGCAATAACTGAACTATTAAAAATAAAAAATAAAAAAACTAAAAACAGAACTAAAGTGAGCCTTTTATTCATCATTATCACGACTTTTTTGTTTTTTTTCGCTGTAATTTGTTCTATTTAAAGCCTGCATAAATTTATCTTTAAAAATATCTTTCTTAAATTTACCAGATTTATTATTATCATCTATTTTATCAAGCTCCAGTTTAATTTCACTTTTTTTCCAGCTTTCAATTTTGGTAGACCCCTGTTTACCGGAAACAATCATAATTATCTTATCAAAACTATCTACCAGATAAATAATTTCACCACTGCCGAGGCGCATAATATCTATCACCTTCATATGTTTGGAGCTGTTTGTAAAATTCAGCCTATCCCTCAGCAGATAATAAAGAAGAAAAATTAATATAATTACAATTCCAAGTGAAAAAATTATTTTTGCTGTTTCCCAGATATAACTCATTTCTGCTCCCTATCCTAAAGCTGTGTAAGGCGTTCAGCAGGACTTATAATATCTTTTACCCTGAAGCCAAAGTTTTCATCAATTACAACCACTTCACCTTTAGCAACCAGCTTTCCATTTACAAGCAAATCCACAGGTTCACCGGCCAGTTTATCGAGTTCAATTATTGAACCATCACCAAGCTCTAAAATTTCCCTTATCTTCATGCTGGTTTTGCCGAGTCTTACCGTTACCTCAAGAGGAACATCTTTAATTAATTCCATATTATTTGGCAGAGGCTGAGATATCTGCTCATCAAATTCCGGAAATTGTGCTGTCTGTACAGCAACAGTTTCTTCTTTTTTAACATTTCTATTTTTGGTCTGTTTTCTCGAAGATGCTGCTGACCTCTGCTGATCAGTAGGAGAGCTTTCTGCAGCTGATGATGTTTCCCCTAATGAATTCTGCAGCTCCCTTTTAGCAGACATATCCACCTCTTCTTTTGCTTCTTCAGCCAGTTTTTCTTCATCAATAGTTTTGTCGATCAGACCTTCACCTTCATGTAAAAGAGAATCAGCCAGTTCCTTTACAAAAGCTAGAGATGATATCTGTTTAAAGGTACTGTCAATAAGATCTCCAACTTTTAGGTTAAAGGAAGTTACCACAACTTCTTCATCTGCCTTAAACCAGTCCTCATCACTTTTTAGTACATCATTAAGTTCTATATATTCTGCTGCCGGTGGAGAAATATTTACAATTTCATCCAGTATATTTGACATAGCGGTAGATGCTGACCCCATCATCTGATTCATCGCTTCACCTACAGCACTTATATATATATCATTGAGTGAATCTTCATCTACACCACTGATTCCATCCCCCCCCATCATGAGGTCTGCAATAATAGCAGCATCTTCAGTATTTATTACAAGAAGATTTACTCCTTCAAGCCCTTTAATATATTTAACCCGGACCAGAACACAGGGGCGGTCATATTCATCTATTACTTCCTGAAATTTAATTACTTTGACTTCAGGAGCTGTAATTTCCACCTTTTTATCCAATAGGGTAGAGAGTGCAGTTGCAGAAGAACCCATAGAAATATTTCCTATTTCTCCTATTACATCTATTTCTTCTGAGGTTAAGATTTCTTCACCATCTTCTTCCTCTTCCTGGCTGTTCATTAGAGCATCTATTTCTTCCTGGGATAAAAAATTCCCATCATTACTCATCATAATCACTCTCCTCTACCGTATTTTCTGCTACACCGAGTATTTTAACTGCTTTATGTCTGTTTTTTGTTCCTGCAGCTGCCCTATATTTTCTAAAATCACCTATTCGCACATCTACATTTTCTTTTACTTTTTTGTCAAGAGTTATTACATCTCCCGGCTGGAGATATAGAAAATCCTCAATTGTAAGCTCTGTTTTGCCCAGTTCAGCATGAATTTCTAAACTGGCATCCTGGAGTCGTTTTTTTAACTGTTCTATATGTTCGGCAGTCTGTTTTTCCCTGGTGCTGGAAAACCAGTACTGTGCATTTAAGTTGGAAACAAGTGGTTCTAACATTATATAAGGAATACAGATATTTATAAGTCCTTCTATATCAGCTATTCGAGCAGATAAAGTAATGATAATTGTCATATCACTATCTGGAACAATCTGTGTAAACTGTGGATTGGATTCTAATTCCAAAAGCCTGGGTTTTAATTCTGCAATATTCTGCCAGGATTCTTTAAAATCTCCCAGTATCCAGGACATAACTTTTTTGATTACCACCTGTTCTATATCTGTAAAAGCTCTTACCTCTGTTATTGCCTTCCCAAAACCTCCAAACAACCGATCGATTATTGCAAACCCTATTTCCGGATTAATTTCAAAAATAAACTGTCCTTTCAAAGGTTCCAAGCTGCAGATACCAATAATAGTTGGTTCTGATAGAGAATGAATAAATTCTGAGTAAGAAAGCTGTTCTATTGAAGCTACATCAAAATTAACCATACTCCTCAGTTTGGTTGACAGTGTGGTAGTGAAATTTCTGGACATATTTTCGTGAATCATCTGCAGTGTGCGCATCTGTTCTTTTGACAGCTTATTAGGTCTTCGAAAGTCGTAACTTTTAACTTCTTTTTCTTCAGACTGTTCTTTTACTTCTTCAACATCCAGATTTCCACTGCTCAGCGCAGAGAGAAGAGAGTCTATTTCATTTTGATTTAATACTTCAGCCATTTTCTTTCCTCCCTACTGAACAACCAGTTCTGTAAACCAGACATTGTGTATCTTACCTGATATTAAAAGCTGATTAATAGAATTTTGAATCATTGATTTAATGGTTTTTGCTTCTGGCTCCTCAATTAGTTTTTTGCTCTGGGCCCTCAATATTGAAATTATTTCATCTCTTATCTGAGGCTTACGCTTATCCAGCTCTTCTACCATATCTTTATCTTCTAATTCAAAAACAATGTTAGCTTTAATAAAGCTCATGTTTGAACTGCCAGATAAATTTACAACAAAATCTCCAACACTATATGTTGGTTTTAAATCTTTGACACTTTTTACTTTCCCGTTTTCTCCTGTATTATTTTCTGAAACTGAGAAAAATGTAAAAAAGGTAAAGCTCATTATTCCAGTAATTATTATCACCAATACTACAATTAGAGCAATCATTTTTATATTCACTTTACCATCATCCATTGGGTCCCCCCTCCCTAATTATTATACTGTTCACTTCCATACTGTGAATTTAATATTACAATCTCTACCCTTCTATTTTTTGCCCGTGCTTCCGGAGTATCTTCATCAACTACAGGCCTGAATTTAGAATAACCTGCTGCAGAAAGTCGAGAAGGGGTAAAGTCATTTTCTTCTATTAAATATTTAATAACATTAACGGCTCGAGCTGTGGAAAGTTCCCAGTTTGATGGATACTGCTGATTATTTATAGGCAGATAGTCAGTATGTCCTTCTATCATGATGTCATTGGGTATTTCTTTGAGATTTTCTGCTATCATTGTTAGAACTTCTCTTCCCTGAGGTTTTAGATCTGCTTTTCCCAGATCATAGAGAATTTCGCCTGTCAGACTTATTACAACACCCTTTCTCTTTCTATCAATATTTACTCTATCATTTAAATTATTTTTATCTATATATTTCTGCATCTGATCCATTACCCGCCCTAAATTCTGTGGAGCATCACCTAAATCTTCACTTATATTTCCTGCAGTAATGTTAGGTTCATCTATTATAGTTTTTCCACCTTCAAGTACCCCAAGCTGATTCTGAAGTGCTGATATAAATCCTTTAAATTTCTGCACATCCAGTGAAGAAAACGAATAAAGAAGCACAAAAAATACCAGCAGTAATGTCATCATATCTCCAAAGGTTGTCATCCATGCCGGAGAACCTCCACCATCCTGATTTTGATTGGAGCTGTTTCTTTTTTTACGCATTGTCAGGTGCCGCCTCATTATTATTTATTCTGGCTTCTACTTCTTCCTTTTCTCCCTCTGATAGGAAGGCATGCAGTTTTTCTTTTACTATTCTTGGATTTTCTCCTGCCTGAATAGACAGTATACCTTCTATTATTACTTCTTTTATCAAAACTTCGTGAGCACTTCTAGTTTCAAGATTTTTGGCAAGCGGGATAAAAATCCAGTTGGCCATCAGTGCACCATAAAGTGTTGTAATAAGGGCAACAGCCATACCGGAACCTAGCTTTGTTGGATCATCCAGCTGACTCAACATCTGGATTAAACCAATCAGTGTACCTATCATTCCAAAAGCAGGGGCCAGCTGTCCCATTGTGGCAAATATACCCTGTCCTTTACCGTGTCTTTCTTCCAGAAAAGTCAATTTTGTTTCCAGAATATTTCGCACAAGCTCTGGATCAGTACCATCCACAACCAGCTGAATTCCTTTTTTTAAAAACTCATCTTCCATCTCATTTGCATCATCTTCTAAAGCAAGCAGACCTTCCCGCCTGGCCTTTTCAGCAAAATTCACCAGATCTTCAATAATGAAATCAGATTTCATTAAATCATTTTGAAGAGATACTTTTACCAGTTCAGGAACTTTTTTTAGATCTTCAAAAGAATAACTTATCAGTGTACCGGCCAGTGTTCCACCTAAAACTACTAATGAGGACTGGACACTGACAAATATAACCGCATTACCCCCCAATAATGCAACAGATGCAAAGACAGCTGCACCACCTATTATTCCAATAATTGTTGCTAGATCCATAACCTATCTCTCCCCTGTTCTTGAAATTCCAGATAGTATCTTTCTCCGGTAAGCTATAACTTTTTCTATAATTTCATCAGATGTTTCTTTGACCAGTATTTTTTTACAGTTGGTTAAAGTAATTACTGTATCAGGTGTTTCCTGAATTTGTTCAATAAGATCGGAATTAAGTGTTACTTCTTCACCATTTGTTTTCTCTACCTTAATCATCTTCCACTTCCTTTATTATCCTGCCAGACCTCAATACTGAAATGAGGTCTGACAGCTTAACTAAAATTACCTTTTTAGATTAACAAGTTCCTGCAGCATTTCATCAGATGTTGTTATCAGTTTTGAACTGGCCTGAAATCCTCTCTGAGCAGTTATCATATTAGTAAACTCCTGTGAAAGGTTAACATTGGACATCTCCAGTGTTGATGGGGCCAGAGACCCCGCGCCACCTTCTGAAGGACTAACCACCTCTGCATCACCAGAGTTAGCTGACTCGCTGAATACACCTTCCTGTCTGATAAGTCCGGCAGGATTCTGAAAATTGGCAAGGGCAATTCTTGCCTGTACCTGTGTCAGTCCATTACTGTAAGAACCAATTATATCTCCAGTCTCAGTAAATGAAAATGATTCTAAAGAACCTTTCGCATTTCCATTTATATTTTCAAAGTTTGCAGACATTTCACCTGCATACTGAGTTATTTTACTGAAATCCAGTTCTACTGTCTGATCTGCATCAGGACCTACTGGATGAAATGTAAAATCGAGTATTCCACCTGATTCAACCTTACCCTCTGGCCCAAATTTTATTTCATGGTAGGGGCCACCAATATCCTGACTGCTGGAACCATCAATTGAAATATCATTTTCATAAATTCTCCAGAGTCTGTTATCCACTTTTTTAAGAGTAAACTCAAGATTGTGTTTGTCTCCCAGACTGTCAAATACATCAACTGAGATACCTCTTTTTGCATTAAGTTTATAATCAAGGGTCAAATTGTTGTCTGCTGGTGCAGTAGAATCTGCAAAGAGTTTTACTGAATTTATACTGTCTCCAGATGCAGGTGTATTTAGGACAACGGTTTCTCCACTTCCATTAATATCAACGGTCAAATTATTAGTAATGAAATCTATAGTATTACCTGAACCATCATCATCTGATACAAATGAAATTATGCTGCCATTACTATCCAGTTCTAACTGTCCAGTCATCTTCTCTGTAAAATTTGCAGTGCCACCAGAAAATGTGGTAGCTGCATTTTCAGCCTTTAAAGTAAAATTCCATGTATTAAATGAATTTTCATCTGGAGTTAATTCAAAAGAAAGAGAATCTTCATAACCTGAAGTAGTTAAGTCAAGTGTTAAATTATCAACCTTTAGTGTATTTTCTGCTGCTGCATCTATATTTTTGCTGTAAGATATTGAATCTGTTGCTTTTGCACCTATCTGGCTGTCAAGAGTAATTGCTTCCATATTATTTTTTCCCATATCTGTAGGTAGTTCCCCCTGATCTGCCTTCCATCCCTGTACAAGCAGTCCTGTGCTGGAAGAATAAAGGTTACCATTTCTATCAAAGTTAAAATTACCTGCTCTGGAAAACACATTTTTTTCTCCATCCTGAAGTATAAAGAATCCATCTCCCTGGATCGCAACATCAGATGATTTTCCAGTCGGCTGTAAGTTTCCAGATGACATATCTGCATCTATACTCCCCAGACCAACTCCCAATCCAACCTGCTGTGGATTTGTACCTGCACGGTTATCCTGTGGTGCAGATGCACCTTTTATTGTCTGATTTAACATCTCTTTAAATGTTACTCTACTGCTTTTAAAACCAATTGTATTTACATTGGAAATATTATTTCCAACCACATCCATCATCTGCTGATGGCTGTTTAACCCTGATACACCAGCATACATCGATCTCAACATATAATTTTCCTCCTTCAGTTTTATCGGAGTCCTGCTGTTTTCGACAGCGGGACAGAGCCTCCTGAAAAAGGTCCAGCTCATTCCGATTACAAATTAATTTCAATATTTTAGCTTTACTCTTTTCTTAGTTTTAACCTTCAACTTTTAATTTTTCTTCTATTTCATAATGACAGCACTATCAATATTTGTAAAAACATTTTCTTTCATGCTCTTTCCATCAACAGCTGTGACAACAGTATTATTTTCAACACTTACAATATAGGCTACATTATTTACCATTATTAGTGAATCTCTTGCACCTTTTGCTTTAGCTTTTTCAATACCGCTTGTCAGCTGATCCAAATCTTTTTCACTAACAGAAATAGAGCGGGAATCCAGCCTTTTTTGCGCATGTTTGGAAAAATTAATTTTATTTTTATCAGCAAGTTTTTCATTTAATAATTCTTTAAAAGATACATTTTTATCATTTTTCTGCTGATTTTTACGATTTATATTTTTATTCTGTTCAAGCGGCCTTATTGGCTGATTTATTTTTAATCTATTATCCATAATCTACACCTCTTCCTCAGAGCCACCTGCTTTACTGATAGCTGTAAGGTGATCCATTCTTATCTCAGAACCATTTTCCAGCACTACCCATATTTGTTCATCTTTAGATTTTACTCCATCCACTGTACCTTTTAATTCAACACCTTCTATCTCTGCAGTTATCTCCTTACCGATCAGATCTGCCTGACCTGCAAGCTGATTAACATTAAACTGCTGTTCTAACATACCGTATATTTTTTCCACCTTTTCTAGAGAGCTAAATTCGGCCATCTGAGAGATAAACTCTTTATCTTCCATCGGATCTAAAGGATCCTGATTTTGAAGCTGTGTGATTAAGATTTTAAAAAATGCATCCTGACCTAAACCATCATTTCCTGCCAGGCTTGCTCTTTCTGTTTCAATCTTATACTGAGAGTTCTGTACGGCTCCTACACCTGCTATATCTGACATTCAATCCCTCCTTTAAGCGAGCAGATTTAGTTTATCACTGGAAAAAGCTGCTCTATTTATCATTTTCAGATGTTTTAATACCACACTGTCACCGGCTGTATTAGATCTGTCATTTCTGCGGTGGACATAATACTGGCCCTGAAAAAACTTCCGCTGTTCATATTCCTGATTTTGGCCAGTTTCTCCATCACCAAAAGCTGTTTCCTGATCACTAAAAGCAAACTCATTCTGCCTTTCAACCTGCTGGGGAGAATTTTTTGCTATTTCCACTTTGAACTGTTCAATATTAATACCCTGTTTTACCAGATCGATTTTGAGCTGTTTTAGACTGTTTTCCAGCTGTGTCCTGACAAGTTCATTTTCCACTATCATTTTCCCCACCAGTTTTTCATTGTCATAGCCTAAACTAATATTAACTTTACCCAGTGAGCGGGGTTCCAGATGAATCTGCATTTCTTTTGTATCTGCAGAATATTCTCCGGTAAATTTTTCGACGATCTGTGTTTTAAGATCAGTATTCTCTGTCTGATTTAAATCTATATTATTTTCCGGCAGTGGAAAATTATCCACTTCTGGAGCTGTGCCTCTTGATTCTAGATCAAAGCTGAAAAAAAGATTATTATTCAGATCAAGAAAGTTCTTATCACTGCCGCTTTCTGTATTTCCTGCTGCAGATATTTTTCCCAGAGAAGAATTACTATCTAACGGAAAAGCCCCTTTTTGATCAGCAGTAAAATTATCTAATTTTATGTTTTTACTGTTTTTCTCATTTTGATCATCAAACAGCTGCTTTAATTGATCTGCCAGTTCTGCCGATACCGAATTGCTTTCAGCTAAACTGTCTGTAGGAGGTATATCTTGAATACTCATAGAATTTAACTTCTGCAGTAAAGGTAATTTACTATCCTCTCTTTTCAGCAGATCCTCCAGATTAGTAGAGTCAATTTTACCTTTATCAGAAAGTGAAATCAATTTATGGATCTTCGATTTCAGAGTTTCAGCATCTAAAATCTCAGCATAATTTTTATCAGAATTATTTAAAACCACCTCTGCAAAACTGTCCAGTTCATTTTTTAGTACAGACTGCTGCTTTTCTGTCAATGTTATCTTATTTTCTTCCAGCAATGACTCTATTTGTTTAAGACCCTTTATATCTAACACTTTATCATCTGAAGAATATTTTTTGTTAAACACACTAGTTTCCTGCATACAAACTGCACTATTTTCCTGCAGTAGAGATTTAATTTCTGATAAATTAGTACTGCTGTTCTCGATTTTAGAAAGCAAATTCTGCAGCACGATTTCCTGCTGTCTGTTCAGACTTCCACCTTGCAGTAAAGAAAAAAGTTCTGAAGCTGTTTTGTCACTATTTTTAGATAGTATCTTTTCCAGTTTATCCAAAAATTCCTGATTATTAATCAGTTTTTGGTTATTCAGTTTTTTATTTTTTTCATTATCAGGTGGGCTTTTCCCACTTCTGTCTGATTTTGCTTTATTAATTCCTTTTATGATATCAGCAAAACTTTTATCAGCATTTTGATAAGTTTTTTTCTTTTTCACTTCAGAAAAAGAACCAGGTTTCTGCTGAATCATATTTATCAGCACATGTTCTGTCATTTGTTCACCTCCTTTCACTGAGTCTTCATTATTATAACGCCAGGTCGACTCACTGAGCTTTTTTTAGTAATCGCATGGTCAGCTCAGTATTAACACATCGAGTGCGTCACAGTACTAGGGCATCGAGCCCGTCGCACTCAGCTATTTATTCTGATCCAATTATTTTTGACAGTTCTGCTGCCAATCCTTCCGGCAGTTCCTGAAGTATGGCGGCTGCCTGTTCTTCTTTTAAATTGGCAAGAACTTCTGCAGCAAATTCTCTATCCAGCTGCTGTATAACTGAGGCTGCTGCTGGAGCTTCCATTCTTCGATATATTTCAGTCAATTTATTTAATTTTTCTTCTTTAGTCTCTTGATCACTGCTCAATTTTTCGTTTCTTTTCTTTTCAGCTTCAAGAGCCAGCTCCGTTTCTTTGAGATTCTTTTTTAGTTCTTCTATCTCACCTTCAAGTGAAGCTATTTTATCATCTTTCTGCTGAATTTCCGCACTAAACTTTTTATTTTTAGTTTTTTCAGCTTCAATATCTGCTTTTGTTATCATATATTGCTGTACAAATGGTATTCTATTCAGCAAATTAACTACTGATGCTTTAAAATTAATTATTTCCAGTGCATTTAATGACCAGATAAGCATTGCTGAAAGTATTATAAATAATATGAGAAAAAACAAAGCTTTTTTCATTTTTATCTCCCGCCTGACATAAATTGTCGTCCTATTTCATCCAGCTCTTTCTGCTCATCCAGCAAAAATTCTTTAATAAATTTTTCGGTTTCTTTTTCTTTCAGTTTTTCTAAAGTTTTTCTTTCTCTGCGTTTTTCCATTAATACATTAAGCTGTTTTTTTACCTCTGCTTCTTTTTCCCTTTTTTTGACAGATATTTTTTCTTCCAGTTCTCTCTGCTTTTTTAAGTATTTTCTGTAATCAATATTTAACCAGAGATCACTACCATTTTCTCGCAGGTGAGCAAAAATATTTTCTTTTTCAATTTTTATTTTTTCCAATTTTTTCTTTAAATCATTTAAATCTTTCTGCAGCAGCCTGTATCTGTCTTCTTCCATATCTTCCTGCCTGCTTTTTAGATTTAATATTTTTTCAAATTTAAAATTATATTTATACAAAAATTATCACCTTATTCTGCCGCAATATTTTTGAGGTGTTCCACAGTCTGTTCAAAATTTGTCTTTTCATTTATATTCTGAGTAAGAAAATTATTTATACTGTCAATCTTATCAATAGCTCTATCAACTTCTGCATTTGACCCATGTTCATATGCTCCAATATTAATTAAATCTTTTGATTGATTATATGTTGCCAGAAGTTTTTTAAATTTATCAGCGGCTTTTACATGTTCTTCATCAACAATATCCTTCATTATACGGCTGACACTGCTTAAAACATCTACTGCCGGATAGTGACTTGCTTCTGCCAGCTCTCTTGATAAAGAAATATGTCCATCAAGTATACCGCGAACAGTATCAGAAACCGGTTCATTGAAGTCATCACCTTCTACTAATACCGTATAAAGTGCTGTGATAGATCCTTTATCATTTGTTCCTGTTCTTTCCAGCAGTTTAGGCAGTTTTGCAAAAACAGAAGGTGGATAACCCCTTGTTGCAGGTGGTTCACCAATAGCCAGCCCTACTTCTCTTAAAGCCATTGCAACTCTTGTCACCGAATCCATCATCAGAAGAACATCTTCTCCCTGATTTCGAAAATATTCGGCTACAGCAGTTGCAATATTTGCTGCTTTAACCCGCACCAGTGCCGGCTGATCTGAAGTAGCAGCTATTACAATAGATCTTTTTAATCCTTCTTCACCCAAATCTTTTTCCAGAAAATCCTTTACCTCTCTCCCTCTTTCTCCTATAAGGCCAATTACATTGATATCGGCATTTGTGTTTCTAGCAGCCATTCCCAGTAAGGTACTTTTTCCGACACCACTGCCGGAAAATATACCAAGCCTTTGCCCTTTTCCACAGGTCAGCAGCCCATCAATACATTTTATTCCCAGTGAAAGAGGTTCTTTAATTCTTGATCTCTTCATAGGATCAGGTGGACGATTGTTAACATTGACTTCCTTAAGACCGGCTTTATTAGAATTGTCCTGACTTATGACCTGACCGGTTCCGTCAAGAACCTTCCCCAGCAGATTTTTGCCGACATGTACTTTAAGTCTTTCGTTTGTTGCAGTAACTTTGGCACCTGGTTTAATACCATCCATTTCCCCGATAGGCATCATTAAAACCTTATTATCATCAAAGCCAACTACTTCTGCTTTAAGATTCCCTTCCTCTGTTTCAATAAGACAGAGTTCACCTATGGAGGCTTCAGGACCGATAGATTCGATCACAAGACCTATTACTCTATTAATATGGCCAAAATTTCTGGTCATATTAATATTATTCAGCCTTTTTCCCAGATTTTCAAAATCAATATTAACCATTTACTTCAACCTCTTCTAGCAATTCTCTTTTTATAAGCATTAATTTTTCCTGCAGTCTGCCTTCTTTTCCGCCCAAATTTGTTTCAACAATACAGTCACCTCTGCTGAGATTATCATCACCAACAAATTTGAAGTTTTTATCTTTTAAGTTCCTGCCCAGCCTGTCTTCCTGAATATAGGGAAGAAAACCTGGATGAACTTTTATTATCATATCTTTATGGTTTTCACCAAGTTCGTTTAACATATCAGATATTATATTATTTATAATTTCATGTTCTTTTTCCAGTTTAACATCGATAATTATACCTGCTATCTTTACTGCCAGATTTATTACCGATCTCTTTAAATTATTTTTTTCGCGGGTAATTTCACTGCTGAAGCTGTCTGCAAGCTTCATTAGACTTTCAATTTCTTTTTTTATTTCCTGACGTCCTTCTTTAAGTCCCTGCTGATATCCTTTTTCTTTTTCTTCCTTTAATATTTTTCCTTTTTCTTCAATTATTTTATTTTTTTTCTTTTCGGCTTCAGTCAGTATTTCAGCGGCTTTAACCTCTGCTGCTTCAATTATCTCTTCAGCTCTATGTTCAGCATTTTCTTCTATTTTTTCTTCTTTACTTCTGGCAGTCTTATTATTTGCTGTTTTTTTTGTATTGTTTTCATTTTTGTCTGTATCTTTATTTTTATTTTTTTTTAACTTATTTTTATCTGCTTTCAGCACTTTTTTTTCATTATCTATTCTATATTTGCCTATCACCTGTGATGCTTTAATGATTTTAGACAATCACTTCACTCTCCCCACCGCGGGCAATAACAATTTCGCCGCTTTCTTCTAGTTCACGAATAATATTCACAATTCTCTGCTGTGCATCTTCTACTTCACGCAGTCTGACCGGACCCATAAATTCTATGTCTTCTGTCAGCATTTCAGCAGCTCTTTGCGACATGTTGCCAGTAATAATTTCTTCAACTTCATCACTTGCTGTTTTTAGGGCCAGAGCCAGATCATGTGTTTCCACCTGACGCAGTACAAGCTGTACAGCTCTGTCAGTAAGAAGAACAATATCTTCAAAGACAAACATCCTCTTTTTGATTTCCTCAACAAGCTCTGGATCATCTTCCTCCAGCTTATCAAGAATATTTTTTTCTGTTCCCCTGTCAACCTGATTTAAAACATCTACTATTGCTGAAATACCGCCAGCACTGGCATATTCATTTGCCATAACAGAAGATAACTTCTTTTCTAATACTGCCTCAACTTCCTTAATGATTTCCGGAGAAGTTCTATCCATGACTGCTATTCTTCTGGCTACTTCACTCTGTATATCCGGAGAAAGTGCAGACAAAACCTGTGAGGCCATGGAAGGACTTACATATGCGAGGATAAGTGCTATAGTTTGTGGATGTTCTCCCTGAATAAAGTTTAAAAGCTGTGAGGGATCGGATTTGCGTATTGAATCAAAAGGTCTTACCTGTAGTGTTGCTGTAAGGCGGTTTATGATTGCCTTAGTTTTTTCCTTTCCAAATGATTTTTCCAGTATTTTTTTCGCATAGTTTATTCCGCCAGAGTTAATATAATCATTGGCTTTTCTGAGCTGCAGAAATTCTTCCTGTATTTTCTGCTTTAGTTCGGGATTTATTTTATTTAAATTGGCTATTTCCAGAGTTAATTTTTCTACCTCGTCTTCATCCAGATGCTTAAAAATATTTGAAGAAACATCAGGACCAAGAGAAATTAGAAGAATAGCCGCCTTTTCTTTTCCTGCAAGTTTGTTGTTCATAACAGTTTAACCCCTTCTATACTATTCATCTACCAGCCAGCTGCGAATAAGTTTGGCAGCACCTTCTGGATCAGAATTAACCAATCTTTCAAGTTCTTTTTCAACCTGTTCTTTTTCTTTCTCTTCAGGACTTCTCTTGAGAAGATCCAGCTCTTCTTCCTCTTCTTCTACAGAGACATCAACACCTGAACCTGCTGGTGCTGTTTTTTGTTTTCTATATAAATAAATTATCAGAGCTGCTGCTATAACAAGTATTAAGATAATAAGTCCGGCATAAATATATGTCTGCCTTTGAGCTGCAGCTTCTTCTGCAGCACGTGCCTGAGCTGCCGCTTCTGCAAGAGAATTATCAAATTTTATTGCAGTTATATTAACTACATCTCCTCTTTCTCTATCATAACCAATAGCTGCCTGTACAGCATTTCTGATCTGTTCAATTGTTTCTTCATCTGCATCCTGATTAACCATTACTGAAACCGACAGCTTTTCAATTTCTCCAGGAGCATAAACATGTTTTTCGATTTTTTCATTTATTTCGTAATTTGTAATTATATTTTCCTTTTCATAGCTGCCCGCATTTTCACTATCTTCTGCCTGATACTGTGGAATATTGCTGTCTGTACCGGGTATACCTGCTGCTGGCCCGGCATTACTGCCTACATAAGATTCAGTATTGCTTTCCTGGCTGCGAACTACTCCATCCTCATCAACAACAGGGGAATATGTCTTGCTTTCTACCTGGCGCTGATCAAAATTAAGTTTTGCATAGACCTGAACTGTAAAATTACCTGGACCAAGCACCTTTGTCAGCATAGCCGCAAGATCATTTTTTAAAGATTTTTCAAAATTTTTCTGCAGGGTAAAGTTTTTGGGGTCAGATACCCAGCTGCTTCCATTTGTTTCTCCATCAATCGAAAGAAGGTTACCATTAGTATCAACAACAGTAACCTGAGATATGGGGAGGTCCTGAACACTGCTGGCCACAAGATTCTGAATCGAGGCAACCACCTCTGGACTCACGTTAAACCCTGGCTCCAGATCTATCAGCACTGAAGCTGTTGCTGATTTTTCTTCTGCAATAAACAGGCTCTGCTCTGGAGGTGTTATCTGAACACGAGAATAGCTGATGCCCGAAATTGATTGAATAGATCTGCTCAACTCCCCTCCAAGTGCCCTATAATAATTTACTTTTCGTTCGAATTCTGTTGTCCCAAACTGACTGCTGTCAAAAATTTCAAATCCCACAACTCCTTGATCAGGCAGTCCTGCTCCAGCAAGTTCTATCCTTAACTGATACAGCTGATCTTCTGGAACCAGAATTGTGGAGCCATTACCTGACAGTTTGTAATCTACCTGGTCTTCTTTTAATTTTTCGACAATGGCAGCAGTATCCCGTGTCGTAAGATTAGTATAAAGGGGTTTATAATTTGCTGTACTACCCCTTATTATTAGATAGCCGAAACCAGCTGCAAGGAGAATAGTACTTACAATTATTATGATTTTTATATTATTATTTAATTTTCCCCATACTTTGTTAAATTCTTCTCTATATTTATTAAAAAAATCGGCCATCTTAATACCTCTCTCAAAGAAAATTCATTAATATAAATTGCTGATTTTTCTGTAAAAATTAATATTAATATATATTATACCTGTATTCTCATAACTTCTTTATATGCTTCCACAATTTTATTCTGCACGGCTGTGGTTAAATTTAAAGCTATTTTAGCCTTTTCTCCAGCTATCATCACCTGATGAATATTATCTGTTTCACCGGCAGCAAATTTGGCTGTCATCTCTTCCGAATTTTTTTGAAGGTTGTTTACTTCCATAATTTTCTCTTTGAAAAGATTTTTAAAATCACTTTTTGTATTTTCTTTTTCCTTGTTTTCTAGAGAATAATGTTCAAAAATATCTGTTGCAGGGTTAATTCCCATTTTATCCAGCAATGTAATTCCTCCTATCTGCTGATATCCAGAGCACTTGCTGCCATGTTCTTGTAGTTAGAAATTGCCTGAACATTAGCTTCATAAGCTCTAGTTGCATCTATCATATTTATCATTTCTGTCATAATACTTATATTGGGAAGCCGCAAATAACCATCCTCATCTGCATCAGGGTGGTTGGGTCTGTATTCAATTTTAAAGGGGCTCTGGTCTTCTCTAATCTCTTTAACTTCTACACCTTTATCGTTAGCGTTATCATTTAGGACAGATAAGCCAGAACCAAAAACTGACATTTTATTTTGCAGCTTTTCCTGAAAAACAGCAACTTTTCGCCTGTATGGACCACCATCTTCTGTTCTGGTAGTTTCCACATTGGCTATATTCCCAGAAATTATATCCATTCTCAATCTCTGAGCAGTTAAACCAGATGCACTAATATCTATTCCACTAAACAAATCTAACTACCCCCTTTTTCTATAACCTGATTAAGTGTGGAGAATCTTGCAGCAGCTCTCCTTGTAAGAACATTATAATAAATGCTATTTTTCGCCATTTCTGCCACCTCTACATCTATATCTACATTATTTTTATCATTTCTGTAACTTCCATTTTTATTACTTTTTTCTAAAAAACTGCTTTTTTTAAAAGAATCATTATTTTTTACACCAGGAGCAGAAATATGATTTTTATCAGTGGTGTCCAATCGTAACCTGGTACCATTCTGACTTCCATTCATTTGTCTTTTCAGTACTTGCTGAAAATTAATATCCTGCCTTTTATATCCAGGAGTAGTTGCATTTGCAATATTATTTGCAATTAACTCACCACGTCTGGAGGCTCCATCTAAAGCAGCTGTTATTAATGAAATATAATCTGTCAAAAAACCACCTCCATATAAAAGAAAATTCTACAGCAGCATCAGCTATAGAATTAAAAAATAGCTTTTGCAGCCTGGCAGTCATTTTGTATTAGACCCATAGCTTTGCGTCACCGGTTTTCACCGATTTTGCCAAAAATAAATAAGATTAAAACGTAAAATAAAGTTATTTTATTAAAAAATAGCGTAATATGTAATTTTTACTCTAATAATAACTCTTCTTATTTATTATAATATTGGATATATAATCTCAAAATCCTATTTTTATATTAATTTTTTTAAAGATTCCATAACCCTATCTTTTTTAAATGGTTTAACTATAAAGTCTTTTGCTCCCATTTCAATTGCCTGAATAACAATTTTCTGCTGTCCCATTGCACTGCAGACAACTATCTGTGCATCAGGATCAATATCCTGAATTGCTTTAATTGCTTCCAGACCATCCATAACAGGCATTGTTATATCCATAGTAACAATATCCGGCTCTAATTCCTGATATAGTTCTACAGCCTGTTTACCGTTTTCTGCTTCACCTACAACTTCAAATTCATCTTTTAATATATTTTTTAAATTCAAGCGCATAAATGCTGCGTCGTCCACTACTAATACTCTTGGCATTTAATGATTACCTCCTCTGAGAATTATAGCCGCCATTATTTATTATAATAACAGATTATATTTTTATTTACAATGTCAAAATATAATTTTTTCAAATTATTAACAAATCCCGACTAAATGACTTTACTTCTACCTTTCCATCATCTAAATAAAAATACATAGATCTACCATAATCTTTCCCAACATCTTCCCCGATTATTTTGATATTTTCTTCTTTAAGTATATTTTTCACTGCTTCTACATTTCTGCGTCCAATCTGCATAACAGGATCTCCACCTTCAAACTTAAACATCCCAGCACCACCAACAATTTTTGCTGTCATCCTTCTTTTTGAAGCACCCATATCTTCTAGCTCACTAATCAGAAAAGGTATACCGGTGTCGGCATATTTAACAATTTTTTTCTGACCGGGATTTTCTGGCAGCATAATATGAATCAGACCGCCTATCTTTCTAAAACTGTCATAAAGAGCAATCCCTACACATGAACCAAGACCCAGTGTGGCAAGCAGCAGGCCCTGTTCTCCTACTGCATAATCTGCCATTTTAACGATAATTTTCTCTGCTGTCTGCTGATTAATCAACACTATCAGCCCCCAGCCGCTCAAAAAGAATATCCAGCGAATCTTTTTCGGGAATAAAGAAATAAAATATCTCTAACTTTTCATCTCCTGCAATAAATTCCGTTTCCAAAAGAAGAATATAATCTTCTGTCTGGCTGTAATCAATTACAGAAGAGCTCAGCACAGCTGCAGCCATATCAAAAGCCAGAGCTGGTACAGATTGATTTAAATTTAGATCTGTAAAATCATTTATTGCTCTAAGATAAGCTCCACTCAATATATTTCCCAATTCATTTAAAGCAGACATCTGCATCTTTTTTTCTGGAAGACTATCAGTGTTAAAAATAAGTTTCAACATTTTTTCCACATTTTGATTATCTATCACCAACAAAATTTTGCCTGAAATTTCACCTTCAAAATTTATCATTATACAGGCAATATAATCTTCTTCATCACCAGTAATACAGGGTAACTTCTCAATTGCAAGAATCTCAACTTTAGGTACAGTCATATTAATAGTATAACCTATCATTTCCGAAAAAGCTGTTGCTGCATTACCTGCTCCAATATTTGCTACTTCTTTTAGAATATCTTTTTTTTCTGGTTTTAAATCCATTTAATTCTCCTCCTGAACTTCCCGATCAACCTGATCAACTCTTTTTAAATCTTTTATTTCCTTTCTGCTCAAAATTTTTGCTAAATCCAGCAGAAGCAGCAGTTCATCTGAATCGGTTCTGCCTACTCCTTCAATATAATCACTATCAACATTTTTGCACAGCTCAGGCAGATTGACTATCTCTTCTCTAGTAAGACCTTTTATCTCTTTTACGTCATCAACCATCATCCCGGCAGTTATACCATCAAGTTCAACAATAATTATTTTTTTATTATTTTTATCTTCTTTTTTCTGATTAACATTAAGCCTGACATGCAGATCTATTACCGGTACAACAGAACCTCTTAAATTAATTATTCCCCTGATAAATTCAGGACTATCAGGAACAGATGTCAGATTTTTGCTGTCAAGAATCTCCCTGGTCTGAGTAATATTAACTCCAAATTTCCTGCTCCCCAGAAAAAATATAATATACTGCTGCTGACTTTCGGTAATTGTTTTTGCTTTCATTTTTTCACCCCCATCATATTAATCGTTACGTCAAATCTAAATTTTAGTAACTTCAGCACCCGAAAAATACAGTTAACTCCGTTTTAACTGTACCTGTAGAGGCTGATTTAATTAAAGTTTGAATTTATTAACTGCTTCTGTAAGATTTTCTGCCATCTCCGAAAGTTCTTCAGCACCTGAAACTATTTCTTCGGTAGCTGCAATCTGTTCTTCACTTGAGGCTGCTACTTCTTCTGCATTACCTGCAGCCTGCTGACTTACCATCATTACTTCTTCTACAGTTTTCTGAGTTTCTTTACCCTGTGCGGTCATTTCAGCTGTTTTTGTACTTATACTCTGAATATATTCATTAAGGTTTTTTACCGCACTGTTTATTTCTGTAAAGGAATTTTTGGAAATATTGATAGCCTCAACACTTTCTGTAACAGTTTTTTCGGTGCTGTTCATCTTACTGACAGTATTTTTTACATTTGACTGAATATCGGCAATTAATTTAACTATTTTTTCTGTTGCTTCAGAAGAATTTTCGGCAAGTTCTCTAATTTCATCTGCAACAACACTAAATCCTCTACCTGCTTCTCCCGCTCTAGCAGCCTCTATAGCTGCATTTAAAGCCAGCAGATTTGTCTGATCAGCAATACTTTTAATTATTTCTATAATTCCTCCAATTTCTTCAGAAAGTTTTCCCAGTTCATTTATCTGCCTGCTGACAGTTGTGGTATCATCTTTTACTCTTTCGATTTTACTGACAGATTTGTCTACAGCTTTATTACCTGACTCAACCTCAGAAACAACTGTATCCGCCTGATGGCTCATTTTATTAGTTTCTGAATTTACATCCTCAAAACTCTTTATAAGGCTGGTGACATTATTTTCAGCTGTTTCCAGCTGAGCAGACTGTTCCTGTGCTCCGGAAGCAACATCCTGAATTGCATTACCGACCTGTTCGGCAGATTTACCAACTTGATCACCTGAAGCAGTCAGTTCTTCACTAGAAGCAGAAACACTGCCTGCAATTGAAGCTATTTGAGAAATAATACCCCTCAAATTTTCTGCCATATTTTGCAGTGATTTTTCCATAACTCCGATTTCATCCTGAGTATGCTGTGTGAATTCAACAGTTAGATTGCCTCTGCCAAATTCCTCCACTTTTTTGGAAAGATCACTAACCGGTTTTGCAATTCTTCTGCCAATATAAACCATTATCAGTCCAGCAATAATTAAAGCAGCAATTGTAAGATAAATAAGATAATTTTTTAATTCTGTCACACCTGCCATAACTTCACTTTGTGGTGCTGCTGTTCCAAGCTTCCATCCATTGGCTAGGGTGGCAAAGCCATTATCAAGCACTTCACCTTTATCTTCTACAACAAAAAAGCCTTCACTATTCTGCTCTATTAATTCAGCTGTTTCTGTAAAACCGGAGTCAGCCATATTTGTTCCTCGTTCATAATTCGGATGAGCCAAAAAATTTCCATCACTGTTTAAAAGATAGGCAAATCCAGTTTCATAAGTTTCAATATTATTTACAATATTCTCCACAGCACTAAATTTAAGATCTATTCCAATAACTCCAACAAATTTATCATCTATAATTAGTGCCTTAGAGAACCTCACTATTTCTTCATCTATATCCTGCCATTGAAACGGATCTGTCCATAAAGCTTTCCCCCGCTGGCGGGGTTTATAGAACCACTCCATTTCCGAATTATTTTCTTGATATGCAGAAATATCAAGGGTTTCCTGCAGCTCATATTCTCCATCTCCATTTGAATCAGCAAAATATATGTCATTAGCTTTTCCCAGAAGTTCTGGATTGAAAAATATAAAAGCACCCAGCGAATC
The DNA here is from genome assembly GCF_003338615.1 of Halanaerobium sp. DL-01. NCBI lineage: Bacteria > Bacillati > Bacillota > Clostridia > Halanaerobiales > Halanaerobiaceae > Halanaerobium > Halanaerobium sp. DL-01. The sequence goes on along the minus strand of NZ_QPJN01000013.1, from coordinate 21,541 downwards.
TTCAGTATTTTGTGCCATTTCTTTAATTATATTCTCTGTCTGATATTTATATGTATACATATATGCATTGGTATCCACCTGCTTCATATCAATTGTACTTCTTATTATCGAACCAATAGCATCTGTTTTAGCTTCCACATCTTTTAATCTTATATCAAGCTGATTGGCATATCTGCCGGAAATATTTATTAGTTTTGATTGAGATTCACGAGCAATATTTTCTGATGATTTTTCTATACTCATATACCCAATAACTGCTGTAGTGATTATTAAAATCACTATTACAGGTAGTACAATGCGGTAACTTAGTTTTTTCATATTCTTTTTCATCCCTTCAGCTTCCAGACTGTTTTTATGCAAAAATTGTCTTCTCAAGATCGAGTAAAATTAACAGCTGTTCTTCACTTCGAGCACAAACTCCAGTTAAATAATCCTGCTTCAGACCACCTTCAACATCGGGTGCAGGTGTAATTTTATCCAGATCAAGCCAGACTATTCCCTCAATTCTGTCGACCTGAAGTCCAAGCAGAACATCATTTACTTCTACTGTAATTATCCTGCTTTCACTTTCATCAAAAAGTGATTCATCTGTTTTTATCTCAAATCTTTTATGAAGATCAATTACAGGTACAATTATACCTCTTAAATTTATTACTCCAAGCACATGTTTTTCTGCATTTGGAACATTCGTTATCTGAGCTGATTTTATTATTTCTCGGGTATAATCTATCTCAATACCATATTCTTCCTGGCCAATATTGAATACAACATACTGCATCTGACCCTGTTTTTTTGTATTTTTTGCTTCTGTTAGAGAAACCATTTTTCCACCCCCACATTTTTATGTAATTTTAAATTTTGCAACCAATTCTTCCAGCTCTACTGTCATATTTTTTAGATTATCAACTTCTTCTTTTAAGCCCTCTACAGATTTGCTTTGTTTTTGTGCTGCTTCAGCTATTTGATCACTATTTACTGCCTGTTCCTCTGTTACTCGAGAAATATCTTTACTTCCTTTTGAAAGATCATTAATTCCTGAAGCAGTATCTTTAATACCAGCTGCCACAGACTTAATTCTATCTGTTATTTCATTAAAAGTTTCTGCAGTTTCAGCAACTGAGTCAGCTCCCTGTTCCATCTGCTCATTACTGCTATTTATAGCTATTACAGCTGACTGTGTTTCATCCTGAAGGTTCTCTATTAATCCTCTAATCTGTTCTGTTGAATTTTTAGTCTCTTCTGCCAGTTCTCTAATCTCATCTGCAACTACTGCAAAACCTCTACCTGCATCCCCGGCTCTTGCGGCCTCAATGGCTGCATTTAAAGCCAGTAAATTTGTCTGTTCTGCTATTCCAGAAATCATATTAACAATACTGTCAATTTCTTCTGCCGCATCATTTAATTTATTAATAGTTTTTATAGATTCAGAAGAAGCAGTAAGTGTATCTTCCATTTCTTTCTCAGTTTTCTGCATCATTTTAACACCTTTTTCAGACAGGTTATTTACTTCATCAGTACTGGAGGTTATTTCCTGGACATTTTTGTTAATTGATTCAGTTGTAGCTGCAAATTCTTCAGCTGATGCTGCTACTTCTTCTATAGAAGCAGAAAACTCTTCAACCGATGAAGCCACATTATCATTTAACTTAGATGTTTCTTCAGCATTAGACAGCAAACTCCTGCTCGTCTGTCCTGTTTTTTCTGCAGAATTAGAAATATTTGAAATTAAATCTTTTAAACTTTCCACCATTTTATTAAACGAATCTGCTAGATCACCTATTTCGTCATCATTATCAAGCTCCACTCTTTCGGTCAAATCTCCTTCTGCAATAATATTGGCAGAATCTCTCAGAGATAGTATAGGTTCTGAAATATATTTAGCAATGTAGTAAGAAACAGCTATACCTATTAAGACTGCAAGCAGCGCCACTCCAAGACTTATGTATCTAAGTGTTCTAATAGGTGCCATGACTTCTGAGTTTCTGGCCATTATCCCTAGAGACCAGTCAGCAGACTTTATTGGAGAAAAAACAACTCCACTTGTTCCTCCCATAAGTTCATAAAAATCTATTTTGCTTTGTCCTGAAAACATTTCATTAAATAAAAGTTCTATATCTTCTCCACCTTCATCCAGCAGCATTTTATTGCCAATATATTTTTCATCCTGATGAGCAATAACATATCCTTCAGAATTAAATATAAAACCGTGTCCACTGCCCCTAATTTTCATATTTTCAGCAACAGCAGCAAATTCTTCAAGTGGTAGTGTCCCACCAAAAACTACTTTTAACTCACCATTTATCATAACTGGGTCAAGGATTAATATCACATCTTTAGAACTTCCCGGTTCTTTAACAGGATTGGAAATTACCATTTCTCCTAACTCAGATACTTTCTTAAATGAAAGATACTCTGAAATATCAAATATCTCTTCAGAAAGAGTTGTCTGCACTGTTCCTGTATTATCGGTTATAAATATAGACGAAATATATGGATTTTCTTCCTGAACATTTACAAAAAGTTCTTTATGATTTATAAAATAAAACTCCCTCATCATTTCTGAATCCCACTCTGCTCGAGAATCAAACCAGGTGCGGTCAAGATTTTTAATTGAATTAGTACTTATATTAAGCATCATTTCAATTATTTGTGAGTTGTTGCGGGCTTTATCAAGTGCTGCTGAATATATACTTTCCTCAAGTATATTTTGTGATTGAAAATATGTAAAAACAGATGAAACAGTAATTAAAATAAGAATCAGTATACTCACAATTAAAATTATTTTGGTCCTAATACTGTTAAACTCTACTTCTTTCAAATTAAATAACATTTTTTCCTCTCCTTAAATATACTTGTCTGTTATTATTTAAGTTATAAGGTAATTTATACTGATAATTATGCTACTATATCCCGTACATCTATTATTAATGCTACATCTCCATCTCCAATTATTGTTGCTCCACTAATATATTCGGTATCCTGAAGATAACTGCCCAGAGACTTAATTACAATTTCCTGCTGATTAAGCAGTTCATCAACAATAAGTCCTATTCTTCTATCTCCACTTTTAAGTATAACAACAGACAGATCTCTGCTGTCTGAAACATAACTGCTGTTTTCATTTCCCAGAATTTTATCTGCAGACACAAGAGGAATTGTGTTATCTCTCAGTACAATTACATCTTTACCCCTCACTTTTTTAATGTTTTCTTCACTAATTATCAGTGTTTCACTAACCGAGTTAAGAGGTATGGCAAATATGTCATCTGTTATATTAACCATCAATGCCTGAGTTATAGCAAGGGTGAGTGGAAGAGAAATCACAAAACTGCTGCCTTTCCCTAATTGAGAATCTATACTTATCTGTCCATCCAGTTTTTTAACAACATTTCGGACAATATCCATTCCAACTCCTCGCCCGGAAACATCAGTTACTTCTTCAGCAGTGCTGAAACCTGGGTGAAATATAAAATCCAGTATATCTCTTTTCTCCATCTGCTCTAGTTCTTCTTCAGAGACTATACCTCTCTCGACAGCTTTTTCACCTATTTTATCAGCATCTATTCCAGCTCCATCATCTTTAACTTCTATCATGATTTCACTGCCTTTTTGATATGCTTTAAGTTCAATTTTCCCTTCTTCTGCTTTACCCTTTTGTTTTCTCTCTTCCGATGTTTCAATTCCATGGTCAATTGCATTTCTCAGCAGATGTGTAAGGGGATCAGAAAGTTCATCAATAATTGATCTATCCAGCTCTGTTTCCTGACCTTCCATAATAAAATTAATTTCTTTGCCCATTTTTTGGGAAAGGTCTCTAATCATGCGGGGAAAACGGCTAAACATAACTCCAACAGGAACCATTCTTATCTGCATAACAATATGGTGCAGCTCCATAGTTACTCTGTCCAACTGGGGAATTATTTCCTTGAATTTACCACTTTCTATATCCAGTGACTGCAGTCTGGTTTTGTTTATTAAAAGTTCTCCCACCATATTCATTAGTGTATCCAGTTTAGAAATATCAACTCTAACTGTCGAGCTGGATTGAAAAGAATTAACTTTATGTTCTGCATGCAGACTTTCCTTTTTTTCTTCCTGATCACTTTCTAGTTCTGATGATTCCAATTCGTTGAAATTCAGTATTTTTATATTACTGATATCTTTAATTTCCACTTTTATTTCGTCAGACGGAAGCCAGCTTAAAAAGTAAATATCTAACTTATTACCTTCAAATTGAGAGTTTTCAATTTCATCTCTTGATGGATCTGATTTAAAAAGTGTTCCCATCTCTTCAACTTTTTTGATAACCATAAAAGCACGCACACTTATAAAGTCTGCATCATCAACCTCTACACTTAAATGATAAACTCTTTCTTTTTCTTTTTTCTTTTTAAGAAGATCTCTTTTTTCTTCTGCAGTTAATCCGGCAGAAACTGATTCAGAGTTATCCTCTTTTCTGATATTTTTCTGATCTGAAGTAAAATTGGATATTTCCTCTATAAAACCTTCCATATCGATATCTGCCGGTTCTTCTCCTTCATTTTCTCTGATTTTTTCAACTAAAAACTGGATATTATCCAGTCCCTGCAGCAGGAGGTCGATAAAACCAGTTGTGACACTTAATTCCCCATCTCTAACCCTGTCCAGCATATTCTCCATTTTGTGGGTTAATTCTGTAAGATTTTCAAAACCCATAGTTGCTGCCATGCCTTTAAGAGAATGTGCTGCTCTAAAGACAGCATCTACTGTCTCTTTATCATCAGGATTATTTTCTAAAGTTAATATCCCATTATTGAGTATTTCAATATATTCTTTTGTCTCATCAAAAAATAGATCTAAATAATTATTGTCCTGCAATTAATTTACCTCCCATTCTTAAGGTGCTTAAAGAACATCACTCACCAGTTGATTTAATTTCTCGGCCATTTATACCAGATCTGCAGAATGAATTATATCCTCTCAAAAATATCTGCTACCTGATGTTCAGCCAGATTAAAGCTGACTCCAAATATAATATTACTACCATTAAATTGATTACAAACATAATTTTTAGTTTTAGATTTTTTCAACTTCATTACGCTTTCGTAAAATCAACTCTTCTCATCAAAGAATTTAGCTTCATATTTCCCTCTTTTTTTATAGCCTTTAATGCTTTTTTCTCTGCTGTAGAGATTTACCAGCTTTTCTTTTATTTTGCCGCGGCTGTTCTGCATTTTTTCTATGTTTTCTGCTTCAGCACTCCTTAATTCTTCCAACCTTCTGTAAAGATATTTCGCTTTTTTATCTCCATCTTCCAGTTCCGAAAAATATTCATCTACATCAACTGACTCAATTTTTTTCATTATTTTTTCCTTTTCTTTTAAATTATTAGAAAGAGCTTCTATTTCTTCTGATTCAATAAGCTTTTTTTCTCTGTTCATTAAATCACTTAATTTCTCATAAAGTTGGAGAAGATCCTCCATAATTAGCCACCTACATTTACTTTAAGTTTTTTTGGATTCTTCCTGCTGACTATTTCCTGATAGGATTCAAAAAGTTCTTCTACCAGTGGAATTACATTTTCAATATGTTCTTTTTCTTTACGGAGATTTGCCCTGAGAAGTTCCTGGTAAATAAAATTATACAGCCTTTCTAGATTTTTGGCAATTTCTCCACCCTGTTCTTTATTTAAAGTTCCTTTTAATTCCAGAATAATGTTCTGAGCTTTAATGATATTTTCATGTGCTGCCTCAATATTATTCATCTCTATTTCTTTAACTGCAACTTTCATAAACTTAATACTTCCCTGATAGAGCATTAAAAGCAGCTTGCCTGGACCTGCTGTCTTAATCTGCATCTGCTTATACTGCTGTTCAGCATTTCTACCTCTCATAATTATCCTCCTTATCATATTATTTTAACATATAATATGTCATAATTGGAAATAATTTGCCAAAAATTATTTTTTAAATTTAAACTTTTCCAGTTTTTCGGCAGCCTCACTTTTCATAACAGCTGCTTTATTTTCTTCTGTTACTTCTTCAATCAGTTCTTTTCTTAAAATTTCCACTTCCTTTGGGGCATCTATACCAATTTGAACCTTACCATTTTCTATACCAACTACAATTATCTCAATCTCACCATCAATAACTATTTTTTCGTTGCATTTTCGCGACAGCACCAGCATTATTCTGCCACCTCAAATTCTTCAGAAGAAAAAAGGGGATATTTAACTTTATATTTTTGATTATTTAGTATAATCTGTTTTCCCAGTTTTTCGTACATATTGATTACCAGTGGGGCAGAAAGATTAACTGTAATTTCCTCCACCTTATCTTTCAATGTTATTATATTCAGCACCAAAACGTCTTCTATATCATTTATCTTCAATTCTTTTTCTGCTTTATCACTTATCTCAAATTCATAATTATTGATAAAGTTTCCCGGCTCTACTGTAACAAAAGCAATATCTGCCTTTTTTAGTGACTGCATTATTATAAAAGGTGAATCTTCACTGTAAGGAAGAAGCACAAATTCTCTGTAATCTTCAAAGCCCGGCAGACCTTCTTTAAAGTGCAGTATATTTTCTCTTTCTATCTCAATTTTCCCAAAATCACGGCTCAAAATTTCCAATTAAATCCCTCCTTTAATTTATGCTCTGACATCTATATTTGGACCTCTTTTGAACTTTAAAGTTAATTCTCTTTCCTCTGTGTACATAATTTCTTCTGCAAGATCAGAAATTTTGTAGTTTTCAAAATCCCTCAGCTTATCACCTGTTTCTGCATAAAAGGAAGCTGCCTTAAATGCAGACTGCTGTCCTTTTTCAGCAATATCCTTACCTATATCTGCAATATTATAGAAGCCGATATCTTTTCTAGCTGGATAGTTATCAACATAAACTTTCAGTAAATTGTTGTTTATTCCTCTTCCTATCACAATACCGCCCCCTTAAATCTGTCATCATTATTATTATCGTTAATTTAAGGCTGTTTTTAAATACTGCTACAGTCAATGTAATCCAACAAGCTTCAATTAAAGCCTACATACTTCTTTTTAGCTGTAGATTTAATATTAGAATAATAATTTTTTATATAGAGAATTTAACAATCTTAAGTTAAAGCCAGACCGAGAAAAATCTCAACCTGGCTTCTCCTTATATATTCCTCCTTTTAAATTCTAAATTTATTTACTGCATTTGAGAGTTCCTGAGCCATTTCTGCAAGTTCCTGAGCAGAATTTACAATCTCTTCTGTTGAGGCACTCTGTTCTTCGCTTGCTGCTGCAACTTCTTCTGCATTACTTGCCGCTGTCTGGCTGACTGCTGCAATCTGTTTTACTGCAGATGCTACTTCATCACTATTAAGCTCCATCTTTTCAGCTTGGTTTATTATATTTTCTATAATATTATTTAAAACAGAAGCTGCGTGACTTATATCTTCAAAAGACTTTCCGCTTTCTTCTATTGAGTTTACACTTGTATCTACAGCTTCTTCGGTCTGTTTCATATTTTTCACTGATACTTGTACATCTTTCTGAATCCCACCAATCAGTTCTGATATTTCTTCTGTAGCCTCACCAGACTGTTCAGCCAGTTCTCTTATCTCATCTGCAACAACACTAAATCCTCTGCCTGCTTCTCCTGCTCTTGCTGCTTCAATAGCTGCATTTAGAGCAAGCAAATTTGTCTGAGCAGATATATCTTTAATCAACTTTATTATCTCACCAATTCTCTGTGATGATTCAGCAAGAGAATCTATGGCATCAGATACATTATTGGAATTTTCTTTAAGTTTGTTAACTTCTGCTACAGAATTTTCTATAGATTTATTACCAATCTCTATATTTCCTATCACTTCATCTGCTTTTCTATTCATTGCCTCAGAAGCAGTGTTGACTATGTTAATCTGTTTTGTCAGCTCATCAAGCAGAGCATTTGTTTCCTCTGCCTGTGCGGACTGTTCTTCAGCACCTGAAGCCACATCCTGGATTGCTGTTCCTACATGTTCAGCAGATGCAGCTACTTCTTCACCTGATGCTGACAGTTCTTCACTAGAAGCCGACAGATTGCCTGACATATCTATCACCTGACCGACAAGGCTTTTTAAGCTTTTAAGCATATTGTTAAGGGCTTCTGACAGTTTTCCCACTTCATCTTTAGTTTTTACTTTCAGCTCTGCTACAGAAAGATTCCCATCTGCTATTTCTTCTGCAAAACTGATAGCATTTTTAAGAGGCTTTACTACAGATGAGGTTACCATAAAGACTACAATTGTAGCTATAATAATTGCAATTAATATAGTAATCAATATTTTATTTCTGTATGTATCAAGTGCTGACTGATATTCTGAAGTCGGCAGTGCTGTAACTATAATATAATCATTATAAGGCATATAATGCTGGAGAAGTTCTTTTCCCTCCAGATTGATAATATCACTACCTTCCTGCGTATTTAAAATTGTATTTCCCCAGCTGTAATCTGTAATACTGCTGCCTATCAAGCTGCTGTCTGGATGACTTATTATTTTTCCATTCTGATCTATTATATAAACATAACCATTTCGGCCATATTTGGTTATCTCTGCAGTGCGGGTGATATCTATTTTTGCTAAAATTTCCTGCAGTTCTGCCGGCTGTACACCAATCTGTACAATTCCCGGTTTATCTGTTCTTCCAACCCCTATGTATTTAAATAATTCTTTATCTGTCCCCCTCTGTTGAGGTGCCTGAGCCAGCTCAAAATCTTCATTTTCCAGCCCTTTCAAAAATGGGCGTGTCTGTTCTGTTTCCTTAAAATCAAAGCCAATAAAATCTCTTACACTGGACCACTTTATTACTCCATCTGCATCTGTTACATGTATTTCTGCCACATTCAGCTCCTCCATCAGTGCATTTATCTTCCCCTGAATCATTGGTTCAGATGTTGTTGACAAAAACTGATCTACCATTCTGGCTATTGTGATAAGATGTTTATCTATTGCTTCTTCTGTAAGCTGGGCATTTTCTTTCCTGTCATCAATAATAGTTTTTATTTCTTCCATCTTAGATGTTGCTGTTTCTTCAGTCTGATTCATTATATAATTTCTCTGTGTATCATAGCCTATGTATCCTATTATTACCATCCCTGCTATCAGAACAATAAGTGTAGGTATTAAAAACTTTGCTCTGATAGACTTGAATTTTAGTAATTTCATTTTATGAAAGATCCTCTCCCTCTTTTATTTAAAATTTTTGCACATATTTACATAAAATCATTTTGCTGCAGCCTCTTCTCAAATCTCTTATATAATTATTATCGTAAGTATTATTCTAAAAGTTAAATATCTTTATCAGCCATTAAATAATCTCTCATTCAATTAAGAACTTCAGCCTCAAAAATTCATTCTATTTTAACCAAAATCTTTTTTGAAAAATAATATATTTGCAGGTCCTCAAACTTTTCTGAAGAATTATAATAGGGAAAAGAAAGGAGATATTAATGAAAAAAACGATATTATTACTTATAATTATTACTATTTTTGCCGCCCCTTCTGCTGTATCTGCTAAAATTAAATCTTACAGCTATAAAATTATTAATACCTATCCACATGACAGCACTGCTTTTACTCAAGGGCTGGAGTTTTTTAATGGATTCCTATATGAAAGTACCGGGCTGTATGATAAGTCATCACTAAAAAAGATCAATTTAAATACTGGTGAAATATTAAAAATCAAAAAACTGCCCGGCAATCACTTTGGAGAAGGTATAACTATCCTGAATGATAAAATATATCAGCTAACATGGAAGGCAAAAACTGCTTATGTTTATGACCTGAATTTTAATTTGCTAAAAGAGTTCAGTTATAAAGGTGAAGGGTGGGGGCTGACAAATGACAGCCAGCACCTGATAATGAGCAATGGAAGTAATAAAATATATTACAGAAATCCGGATAATTTTTCTGTACTCAGAACAATAGAGGTGGCAGCATATGGAGAAAAAATTTCTAATATAAATGAACTGGAATATATAAATGGTGAGATTTTTGCCAATATCTGGTTTGAAGATTATATTTTACGGATCAATCCTGAAAGTGGAGAAATAAATTCTATGATAAATCTGTCAGGTATTATTAATCCGGATAATTATTTACATGAGATAAATGTTTTAAATGGTATTGCATATGATGAAGATACCGGCAGGTTATTTGTAACAGGTAAACTCTGGCCGCATATATTTGAAATTAAAATTGTTGAATAGATTGGAGTTTCTCCGAAATTGATTTTTTTCTGCCTCTTTTCCACCATTTTTTCAACTAGTATCGTTATTTTATCTAATTATTTAAACTATAAAAAGGCTGATTCATAAAGTTTTTCTAATTATTTTCCAATATTGCTTTTACTCGCGAATTATTATAGAGGCTGTCGGGAACTTCTTCCACAATTTTTTTCATAATTTGCCGGCTCTCTTCAACTTGATTATTTTCATAAAGAAGCAGACCTAAATTATAGAGTGCCTCATCATAATAATTGCTTTTCTGATAGGTATTTATATAACTGTAATAATAATTTTTGGCTTTTTTATAAGCGCCAAGCCGTTCATAGTTTCTGGCAAGAAAGAAAAGAGCTTCTCTAATTAAATAATTCCTTTTCCCTTCAGTATATAATTTTTCAAAAAGGGGAAGTGACCTGCTGTAATTACCTTTTTCAAAAACATCTACAGCAAGGTTAAAAAGCTGCTGATCACTTAGCTCTCCTATTACTGTACTGTCATTATTTTTATCTGTATTTCTTTCTTCAATTTCTGATCCCACATTTTTTGAGGGGGATTTTCCCTGCTGATTTTCCACACTTATTTTATACTGATTCGGCCGAAGTTTATTATCTCTATTATTTATAAATTTTCTAAAATCAATTCCTGCAAAAATATCTTCAGCAAACTTGATATCCATAAGATCATATTTCTTTTTATTCTGCCTACTAACCTGATTTAAATCTACATCATTATCATTATTATCTGCTGTATTTACCCTTCTATCAGCAGTTTTTTTAACATTTTCTGCTGCTAAATCAGTGCTTTCTCCAGACATGTTTTTAACTTCAGCCATCTGCTGGCTTTCTTCACCTGCTGGAAGCGGTCGACCAAAATTTCCCAACAGCGAATTGAAAGTAAAACCTAATATAAGCACCATAATTACTGCTGCAGCAGGAATTAAAACTCTGGGCGGAATCTTCTTTCTTTGTGACAGTTTATTTTCTGCTTCAATAATATATTTCTGTATGTTTGCACTACCTTTATCTTTTTCATATGCCTGGTTAAAATACTGGAGTGCTTTTTTAAAACGTTTTTTCTGCATATAGGTCAGGCCAAGAATAATATATGGCTCAATTAGATCACCATATTCTTTTATAACTTTTTTTAAAAATTTTATTTTTCTGCCGGTTTTATTATCATCACTGAAGAGCATCTCTTTATATTTTTTTCTCATTTTAGAAAACTTTTCATTTTTAAGCAGGTTCAAGTATTCTTCTGCTTCATTATAATTTTGTTTAATGGAAAGGCTTTTTTCCCAAATTTCTTCTGCTCTGTCAAAACGACATTTAAGATAATAGCAGAATCCAAGCATATTAAGTGAAGCAGTATGACGAGGGTTAAACTTCAGTGATAATTTAAGTTCACTTATTGCTTCTGTTATATTATTATCCATCATTAAATTCATTGTTCTCTGATAATGCTGTCTACTTTTTCTTGATCTATCCATTTAAATACCCCACAGATTTTTATTATTATTCTAATCTTATCATATTATACCAGCAAATTAAATAGAAATAATGAAGCAGCATTTAGCTGTATTTTAAAAAACATAACAGAGATCATGTTGCACAAGAATAAGCCAGTTTTTAGTATATACAGGAACACTGACACTGTGTTAGGCAATATCATTTATTATATTTCTAAATTTATTTCTTCATAAATATTTTCTAGCATTTGATTTAGCAGCTTCCTGATAACAGCATTTTCCTTTTCTGTAAAACCAGAAGATAATATTTCTGTAGTACTTTTCAATATATCATTTATTTCCTTTTTTATATTTTTTCCTTTTTTAGTAACATATAAATTTTTAACACGTTTGTCTGCTTCATTTTTCTTTTTTTCTACATACCCTTCTTTTACTAGTCCGCTTAAAAGTTTGGAAATAGTTACTTTATCTGTTTTAAAAATATCTGACAGTTCTTCCTGATTAATTCCTTCATTATTATAAAGAATTCTTAAAATATGCACCTGTTTTATATTTAAATTAAATTCATTTGCTTTCTTATTAATATAATAATTTATATATTTTGAAATTGTAGTAATATATCTTACCAGAGAATCTTCCATTTATAACCCCCCTTTTCTTACCCTTAATTTATCTTCTATAATAATTTTAACACACAGCATATATAGTTGCAATTATAAACTATATTTGTTATAATTGCTTTAATGTCAAACTAATATAAATCTTCTAATGAAATATTTTACATAGGTAAAGATAATTAAAAAAAACAAAACAGGGAGGAAAATCATGGATATTATAAATTTTATCATTGGCAAAAGTTGGGGACAAAGGATTATTATATTAGGTGCAGCTATTTTATATGCATATTTATTTATAGTTAAACCTAATGTAGCAAAAAAAGGGGTTATCAATTCTTTTCAAACCTTTACCAGCTTACTGACTTTAATTATAGCTGCTTTATTAATTTCGCAGGCTATTGGATTACTAATTCCTGAAGAAAAGGTTAGTGATCTCTTAGGGGAAGGCTCAGGTCTAAAGGGTATTACTGCAGGTGGGCTTTTAGCCGGTCTACTACAAGGTGGCCCTTATGCTGTTTACCCTATCATTAAATCTCTTTATGATAAAGGGGCTCATATAAGTGTAGTAATGGCAATGTTAATGGGATATGGTGCTATTGGAATTGGAAGGGTTGCTTATGGCTTAATATTTTTTGGCCCTAAAATTGTAGGTCTTAGATTGCTTTTAGCAATTCCAGTACCTATTTTAGCAGGATTAGCAGTTTTATTATTTGTTTAAAAATTACTATCTTTACATAAAAAAGGGGTTTCCCCAAAATTATCTTTATAGCAGCAAAAGAGGGACCTCCTTTTTTTGCTAAAATCAATTGACCAGACAAAAAATAAATGATATAATAACATCCATTACCAATTGAGTTATTAATTTATCAAAATGGAGAAAGGAGGTATGATGTGAATAATATTATTAAAAATTTAAAAATCAACGAAAAACTTAATTTAAAAATTATAGTTATTGTTGCATTAATTATGATAATTGGTTTGACAACATTAGGTTATTTTATTAATTCTGTAGTAAAAGAAGAAATTACACTTTTGGCTAAACAGAGAAATAAAAATATAACAAAAGCAGTTCAATCACAAATTAATGCTTTTTTAGAAGAAAGTAAAAAAATTGTAAATTATACAGCAGAAGAAACAAATTTTAAAAATTTGAACAAACCTGAAATTAAAAAAACATTAACTAATATTGGGAAAGAATATTCTCAATTTAATTTAATTTATATGGGAACTAAAAATGGGGAATTATTAACTTATCCAAATGCTGATCTTGGAGATGATTTTGATCCAAGAAATAGAGGTTGGTATAAAGATGCTTTAAACTCAAATTCATCTATTTGGACAGATACTTATACAGATGCAGCAACAGGTGAATTAATTATTACTATTACTAAAAAAGTAGTTAATGATAAAGGACAAATATCTGGTGTTATCGGTGGAGATATTTCATTAAAACAAATAAGCACTTTAATTAATGAAACAAAAGTGGGAGAAACAGGAAATACTTTTCTTGTAAATAAAGAGGGCCAGCTTTTAGCACATCCGAATCAAAACCTTATAGAAAATAATTTCAATGTTAGCAACTGGTTTAATTTAAAAGATCTTTTAAATTCAAATAATACGGTATTTGAATATCAAAATGAGAATAAAAAAATGTTAGCCTCATATTTACCGATTGAAGAAATTGGAGGAACTGTTTTTGCTCAAATACCAACTGAAGAAGCTTATCAAGCAAATCAAAAAATATTAAAAACAACTACAATTTTATCCATTATAGTATTAATTGTTTTATTAGGAGCTATAATTTTATACATTTCAAAACAGGTAATAAAACCTATTTTAAAATACTCAGAAGAAATGGATAAGGTTGCTAAAGGAAATTTAAATGCTAGTGTAGAAGTGAACAGAAAAGATGAACTTGGAAGTTTAGGTAATTCATTTAATTTAATGGTAAAGGACTTAAAGCATTTAGTACAAAATATTAAAAACACTTCAGAAGATGTTACTGAAACATCTAAAACTTTAGATGTTAGTTCAAAAGAAGTAGGAAATACATCAGAACAAGTTGCTATGTCTATCCAGGAAGTTGCAACAGGAGCAGATAGTCAGGCTAAAAGTGTAGAAAATGTATCTTTAAACATTCAAAAATTAGTTGATAGCTTAAACAATTTAAATCAAAACAATCAAAAAGTACAAAATTATACTGATGATATGAATGTTGTTACTAATGAAGGTTCTCAGAAGATGGATAATTTAAATCAACAAATGGAAAATATAGTTGAAGCTATGAGAACTGTTTCTACAGATATTGCTGAATTACAATCTATTTCCGAAGAAATAAAAAGCATTATTGATTTAATAAACAATATAGCAGACCAGACTAATTTATTAGCATTAAATGCAGCTATTGAAGCAGCAAGAGCTGGTGAAGCTGGTAGGGGATTTAGTGTTGTTGCTGACGAAATTAGGGAATTAGCTGAAGAATCTTCTGCTTCTGCTGATAAAATCAAAGACTTAATCGATGAAGTTTCCAAAACAACCGATAAAGTTGGAGAAGAAATGAATAGAAGTGAAGATGAAATTCTAAGTGGAGAAAAACTTGTAAATGAATCTAATAAAACATTTAAGGATATTAGAAAAACTTTAGAAAAAATAAATCAGGGAATGGCAAATTCTGTAGAAGAATTCAAGAAAACAAATAAGCTAAGTTCTGGAATATCAGAAGAAGCTCAAAATATTGCTGGAGTATCCGAAGAAACTTCTGCATCTGCTGAAGAAGTGGCAGCAGCCAGTGAAGAACAAAACGCTACTGTTGAAGAAATGTCTTCAATTGCAGATGAATTATCAAATAAAGCTGAAAATCTTGAAGAAATAATTAAAAAATTTGATATAGATTAATCAGGGAACAATCTCCCTTATTTTATTGCCCTCACGACATATAGGGCTGATGATTTAAATAATACAAACTCAATAGAGAAAAAACCTTCTGATTAATTAATCAGAAGGTTTTTTGCTTCACAATCTACTAATTAGCAATACCATGTAACATTACTTGGAATTCCGACGTGTCTGGATATTTGTTGTATCTATATAGCCCCCTAAATAATCGTAAATTTTTATTGATATTTGAACACATTTTGCAAATATTCATTTCTAACATTTCTATATATATATATATATAAAAATTATATAAATCTGCATCTATAGATATTATTTCTTTTATATTTTTAGTTTCTGATATTACAATAAGAGTAGCATCCGAAAAATCCATAGGTACGTCCAAATATTTTCTAGATAAATTAATAATTCTAGTAATACTTTCTTTAGTTAGGGATACAGCATTTAATGCACCCTTTCTTATCCATTTTAAAAAATCAATTTGTACCTCAACATTAAAATCTAACATATGCAATACTTCTGTTATTACAGGCCAAGATGTATATAATCTACCGTGATACTCCTTTAAAAATTCTTTTATTTTTTCATGATATTTATCATCTTTATCAAATAAAGCAATAAGTGGTCCTGCATCAATGAGGGTGCTTTTCATTAATTTTTTCCCTCACTTTCTTTTTATATGTTTTAGATAAATTCCCTTTACCACTTCCATGTTTTCCAAAAAGTTCAACACCTAATTCATATGGTTTAGTTTGTTTCTCTTGTTCTTCAATATATTTTTCGAGAGCTTCTTTTATAATATCAGACTTAGTTACATTTTTTTGTTCGGATAAATTATTGATTTTTTCCTCAAGTTCTTTAGATAATCTTACACTAATCATGATACCACCTCTGTATTACATTTTATTATTAATGTCAATGTAAAAATAATTAGGAGTTTCCCCAAAATTTATTTTCAAGCTGCAAAAGGGGGGCTTTAGTCATCAACGAAATTTTTAGATTTATCTAAAACTCAATTCGGGTGTGAAATAGGGCACACTAATCAATGAGTCCTCCTGACTCATGATTAGCTCACTCCATCCTGCAGTTCAACCCTATTTCTTCCTTCATTTCGTTAAGATTCATTGACTAAAAATTTCAATATTCCTGCATCTCCCCTTTTTGCAGCAGTATATAAAAAATGGGGAAAGTCCAGAAAAATAATATATTATTATAAATCTCAACCTTATATTTAATTTAACTACTCTATGCCTATTTAAATTTTAAACTTATTTGATATTTCAGCCAGATCTTCTGCCATCTCTGTTAATTTTTTAGCTGAAGATACTATTTCTTCAGTTGAAGCAATCTGTTCTTCACTAGAAGCAGCAACTTCCTCCGCATTACCGGCAAAATCCTGACTAATTCTATTAACTTCATCTACTTCAGATTCAATTTCCTGACTTGTCTCAGCAGCCTGGTTTATATTTTCCACACTACTAAAGATAATATTAATTAATTTATCAATTTCTTCACTGATCCTATCAAATATTTCGCCATTTTCATTAATCTTAGCAGAACTTTGATTAACCCGGTCAGTATTTTGATTCATCTGATCAACAGCTAAATTAACATCCTTTTGAATAGCACTAATTAACTCAGCTATATTTTCAGTAGCTTGGGAAGATTCTTCAGCTAATTCTCTAATTTCATCTGCAACTACAGAAAAACCTCTGCCGGCTTCCCCGGCTCTTGCCGCCTCAATGGCTGCATTTAAAGCAAGCAGGTTAGTTTGACTGGAAACACTATTAATAAGTTCAACGATTTTACCAATTTCTTCCGATCGCTGACCTAATCTTTCAATTACATCACTAACTTCTTTAGTATCTTTTTCAACTTTAGAAATTTGTTCAATAGATTCATTAATCGATTTTTGTCCACTCTTAACCTTTTTTAATACTTCACTGGAAACCTGATTCATATCTTGAGCTTGTTTTTCTACTGTCTGAACTTTAGAACTTAAATTATTTATATTTTCAGCTGTAGATTCCAACTTAATTGACTGCTCTTCAGCTCCATCAGCAACATTCTGAATAGCTATTCCTACTTCTTCAGCAGATGTACCAACCTCATCTCCAGAAGCTGACAATTCCTCACTATAAGCAGCAACCTGCTGAGCCATCGACTGAATTTGAGAAAGAATTTGTTGTAAATTATCAGTCATATTTTTTAGTGAAGATCCTAAACGACCAAATTCATCTTCTCTGTTCACAAAGTCAGCTGGAAGTTCAGCCATTAAATTTCCGGCAGCCACACTTTCTGCATGTTCAACTGCCATTCTTAGATATTTGAGCACTAACTTTTTAATAAGCAGATAAATGATTAGTAAAAAAGCCAGCATTGCAGCTGCAGAAATAACTGAGGTATTAATTACATTTTGAGTAATTCCAAGTTCTGATTCAGGCAGTGTTAAAACTAGTTTTAATCCACTATTTCCAACTTCCTGATAAGATAACAAATAATCTTCACCATTAATCACTGTTCTAGTTAAACCCGGTTGATCAGCATTTATAATCTGATTTCCAATTCCTGATAATGAACTTTCAGAATCAGTTATTTTAGTTTCCATTGCATTTTCTAAATTCTGGTTAACAATAAAATTTCCCTGATCACTAATTACAAAAGCCTGGCCGTTTTTACCTATTTCAAGTCCGCCAACATACTCTTCCATCCTAGCTAAACCTATATCTAAGGTAACAACTCCAATTGCTTTATTATTTCTTCTAATAGGAGAAGACACAGTGATCATTGGTACACCTGAGATTGGATCAGTATATGGTTCAGACCAGACTGATTCTTGACCTAGACCATCTTGATACCAGTCATACTGAAAATAGTTTCCATCTTGATTACTATATTCCCAGGAGACCTGAATAGAGTTATTCTCTAAATATAAAAAAGGACCATAATACTTCTGCCCTTCTATATATTTCCCTGGCTCCATCCATACTCCACCACCAACAATCATTGAATTATTCTGCATTACATCTTCAAAATAATTAAACAGAAGATCCTCATTATGGCTCACATCATTAGCAACCAAAGACGCAATATTTTCTGAGCCAGTCTGACTTCTTGTGAACTCATTGTTTAAATAACCTGATTCCGCTCTCAATTTCTCTTTTAAATATTTTTCGGACTCACTTCTCATATTATCTCTATAATAATTACTGCTGATATAAATTTGTATTCCAAATATAATAATCCCAGCCAAAATTAAAAAAACCATCAATTTAGCAAATAAACTCTTTTTTAGTATATCCACAAGAATGCTCCCTCTCTTTTTATGACTGCTTTTTCTTAAGTAAATTAGTATTATGATAATTGTAACACAAAAACATTAAGTACTCAAAATTTTAGATGTTAGAAATTATTGAGGATTTATAAAGCTGAAAATTGAATTGATAATAAATTAACAAAAAAAGTCCAGCTTAAAAGCCAAGCTTTAATTACATTTATCACATTTTTAATCTTAATTTGCTAATATAGATTCTAGTTCTTCAGGAGTTAGACCTTCAAATTCTTTTTCTTTTTTATCATTATTTTTTCTTAGACTGTCTAATAATTCTTTTCTTTTTTTACCGCTTTCCTGTAAATACTCATTTATTATTTCTGCTTTAGTTTTTTCTGCTGAAGAATTTTCAGTATCAGAATCTACTTCTACATTGTCATCTCTGATATAATCCTGATTTTCAATTTCTTCTCCATATTTAATAATTCTTGGAGTTACAAAAATCAATAACTCATTAGTCGATTCACTTTTTGAGCGAGATTTAAAAAGTTCACCAAAGATAGGTAAATCACCCAAAAGAGGTATTTTAGTAATTTTTCCTTCTCCATCAGTCTGAATTAAGCCACCTATTACAAATGTTTCATTATTATTTAAACGCAAAGTAGTTTCTACACTCCTGGTTTTAGTAGCTGGAGGTGGTGTAGTATCTATATTTGAATATCTATCTGGATTAATTTCATAAAAGCTGCTCACTTCTGGTGCAATTTTAAGTTCAATTTCATCATTTTCTGTAATCCAGGGAGTAAAAGTTAATTTAACTCCTGCTTCAACATGTTCCCAGGTAGTTGTAATATCCCCATCATCATCTTCTTCTTGAACTGCATATGGTTCTTTGTCAGTTATTGATAAATTAGCCTCTTCGCCATTTAAAGTCATTAAGCTAGGTCTGGCTAAAGTTTTAGAGTCAGAAGATGTGTCTAACAATTTAAAAATTTCAGGCCATTTATAAGTTAAATCTTCTATTTTATCAAGATCTGTATTTCTTTCAATTATAATATCACCAATCCCTACATCCATTGAATCAGAATATTTCATTCCAATTTCTCTAGTTAAATCTGAGGAGATTTCTTCTACCCTGGTCTCAATAATAACCTGATATTGCGGCGTATTTATCTCTTTAATTAACTCTGATACTCCGTCAAGCTTATTTTTTGCCCCATTAATAATAATTTCTTTTCTTTTAGCATTAACATGAAGTTGAATGTCTGGATAAAATTTATTTATTATTTCAGTTATTTGTGCAGTATCTATATAGTCAACTCTCATTTTACGAGTTTCAGGCTCCAAACTCTGATCATAAGTTTTAGCCATTGATAAAATACTCTTAACTGATTCTTCTTCTCCACTTATCGTTATAGTTTCTGTTAAAGGGTTAACCTGAAAATTTAAGTTTGAATTAACTATACGTAATTTTGATTCTAAATCAGCTAAATCTGCATTTAAAACAGTGTAACTTTCACTATATAGTTTAGTTTCTTCACTTTCCCTATTTTCAAAATCTGTTCCACTACTCCCTTTTAGTACTTTAGCAGAATCAAGCCTATTAATCATCTCTTTAATTTCTTCTACTCGATTACTCTCTCCTTTAATAATAAACTGCCTTCTTGATATGTCCATCGAAATTAATGTTTCAGGAAATATTTCTTTAACAATAATTCCTATATTCTCAAAGTCACTTGAGTTAACTTTAACAAACTCTGTAACTAAATTAGAATAGATTTGATCGATTTTTTCAGGCTGAGCAACTACTACAGTGTTATTGTCCCATTTATAATCTAATCCTCTTGTTTTAGTTATCAAATCTAAAGATTTTTCAAAAGTAATATCCTGTAAATGAACAGTAATATTACCACCAACCTGGCTGTCAGTTATTAAGTTAACATCTGCCACTTCTGCAATAGCTCTCAACACATCAACAATATCAGCATTTCTGAAATTCATATCTTCTATTTTGTCCTGTGGTCCTGCTGATGCTGCTGCTGTTAAAGATATAACCAATATTAAAATAATAAAAGAAATCTTCTTTATTTTTATCATTTACTTTGCCTCCAATCAATATGCCTCAAATTTTTTAATATTTAACTCTAATGGAACTGCCATTTTTTATAAATACTGCTTCTCCATTTTGATAAGAAGATAGTCTATAGCCATTCATCATATCTCCAATTTTAAGAAGATGTTTATCCTGGTTATAACTTACAATTAAAGCCATTCTAGAATTAGCAGCTTTTATTACTCCATCAATTACTATCTCTGGTTCTGAAACTGTCTCTTCTACTTGATTACTCTCCTCAACAGCAGTAAATTCTTCTGTGAGATAATTTTCCTCTGTCGCAATTTCATCTGAAATTTCATCAGTTTCTATTTCTATAAAAAATGGGTTTTTTAAATTTTTAATTTGAGTACTACTTAGTTTATTTGCAGCTGCAAATTCGTTTAAATCACTTTCCACATCAAGATCTAAAGCAGAAGCTGTACTATTAATCATTAATATTAAAATAACGATAGATAATAATTTGAAAATCTTCATTAAATCACCCCGCTGAATTTTCTATAAACTCTCTTAACTCATCTGACTGATGATAAAATAAATTTAAATTTAAAGAAATTAAATTTTCCTGCTGCTGAACATTACTGGCAGTCAAATTTTCTACAACTAATCTATAATCCCAGTTATCTAGCATTTGAAGAAAGGATAGTAATTCAAAATATCCACCCTGAATTTCAAAAGTAAAGGGATAACCATTATCTGTATTTCTTTTTTGATAACTTCTGATATCAACATTACTTTCCCTGGCAAAATAATCAACAGCAGCTAAAATCTCTTCAGCGTCTCTAACCACTGTTTCTAATCGTTCTTCTCTTTCTTTTTTTAATTCAACCAATTCTTTTTCTAAACTATTAATTTGATTGTAACACAAAAAGCATATAATATTTTCCAATTTACATGTTTCAAATACTAAAATAAGTCTTCTAAACACAACAATAAAAGCATTTAAAAC